>PLTL01000107.1 GCA_003164475.1 Candidatus Dormiibacterota bacterium
GGGGCGGGTGAGCGCGGTCACCCGCCCCGCCCAGCTCGGGATCACGGGCGTCCCCGGCAGTGCGGTCAGCCATGCTAGGAAGGCGTTCTCCGACACCAGCGCGTCGCCGGGGACAAACCGTTCCTTCCGGTCTTCCCCATCCCGCCTCTCGACTGTGGGATCGGCGGCGGCCGCGTCGCACGCCGCCCGGAACCCGGTCGCGAACTCCGCGCCGCCCGCATACTGCAGGTGGTGGGCCGGATCGAGGCGAAGCGTCGTCACCCCGCTGTCGACCGCCACGCGCTGGAACGCGGGTGCGAGCCGATAGTCACGTCCGGAACGTTCCGACGCCGGCTGCTCCCCGCCGGCGAACCCGAGCTGCTCCTCGAAGGTCGGGAGCACCCGGTAGTAGCAACTCACGACGGCTCGGACGTCGAGCGACGCGTGATCGTCCATGACCTCGAACTCGAACCCTGCGGATCGGGGCGTCTGGCGTCCGCGTCGCTCCCGTCCCGCCGAAAGATTGAGATCCCTCGGGGCGAGCGTGGCGAGGTAGTAGCGGGCCGACGGTGGCTCGCTGACACACCGATCGCCGTCCGCCGCACCGGTGGCGTCGTCGACGACGACGGCCTCAAGATGATCAGCGAGGAGGATCTGCTGTTCCACGGTCGGCTCGGCGTGCCGGGTCATTCGCCGTACTCCTCTTCTTGAAGGTCATTGTGAGTGTCGTTGAGTCGCCCGACCACGAGGTACGGGACGTCACCCACCGGCTCGATGGCGGTCACGGTCACGATGTCGACGGACTCCTGGAAGTCGGCCGCGGTCAGGCCGCTTCGTTCGTCGACCAACTCGTCGGCGTCGAGATGCCCCGCCGCCGCCGCCGAGCCGACACGGCGCGCCAGCTCGGAGAGCCGTCTGCCCAGACCCTGATGCGCACCCCGGAGGGAGCGCATGGCCCGGCAGACCTCGTGGTGTTGAGCGAGCAGGACCCCGTCCCCGGTGACGACACCGACGCGGTGGACGTCCGCCTCGTCCTCGGGACCGATGGTCACCCCGATCACCCACAGGCGTACGGTCTGGTCCTGCACCGTGCAGCCCTGTTCCCGCAACGCCGAGCTGAAGGCGGTGTAACTCCCGGATTCCCGGTACCCCTTGATCAGCACCCGGCGCCAATGGGCCACCCAGGCGGCGGCGACGGCCAGCGCCGGGACTTCGACGGCGACCTCGAGGACCTTGGCGAGCAGGTCCTTGCGGCTGTCGCGGTCCAGGAAGAGCACTTGGTCGCCGGGCTTGAGCTTGCCAACCTCGAACGCAGGGTCCGCAGTCCCCGAGCCCGGCCGGAAACGGGTAACCGTGCCTGCCGCTTCCATCAGAGCCCAGCGCCCATCCTCGAAGGTCACCCTTACCGCCGACACGACGCCGCCCGGAGGCGGCGTCGCGCCCGCCCCGTCCGGCCGCACGGCCGCGCCCGTCCCTGTGGGTTCGAGCGGAGCCAGCCAACCCGCGCCTTCCCAGAGTCCCGGCGGGACCTCGGCGGGTGTTGCCAGCACAACGTCGATGCCGGACGCGTCTCCCCTCGGTGGTGGTGTCGTCGTCTCCCCATCGCCGGAGACGAGACGGGGCTCGCCGCTCAACTGCGACCAGGAGCGGTCCTTGGCGGCGGCCCGGCCGAACCACGATTCGCGAGCGCGCTGGTCGGCGATCACCCGCCTGACGAGGTCCACCTCGTCGAACCCCTGCGCCACCGACTCCACCGCCCCCTCGGGCGTATACGCCAAGACCACCAGCGAGTCGGCGATCCCGGCACGGTAGATCCACCGAGCCCATGTGGGCGCCATCCCCGTGAGCACCGCCACCTGTGCCGGCGTCTCCTCGGTGAGGGCCCCCAAGGAGACAACCCGGACGCTGGCGAGGCCTCTGTGGCCCCTCAACTCCGAGGTGTGGAGCCGGGCCAGCTCTGCGGTTCGTGTCACTAGCATCACGTCGGCGTGGTCGTCGAGCAGCGAGCCCAACGTCCGGAGCAGCGCCTCGCGCTTCGGCGGCGAGGGTCCCAGCGCCTTGGCAAGGTCGCGTAGCTCCGCCTCGACCATCGGCAGGTAAAGGGTGCGTGTCTCACCCCGCGTCAGCCTCGCCGCGGACGCGACCGCGTCGAGGCGCGTGCGGATCGGTGCGGTCAGGGCCTCGTACGTCTCCAGAGGGAGAGCGAGCCCCAGCAGATCGTAGAAGAGGGCGAAGGCCTCGCGGGCCAGCTCGCGCGCGACGCCGGAGTGGCCGCCGGACCTCACCAGCGGTCCGACGTCCTGCCAGAAGAGCGCAGCGTTCTCACACACCGCGTGATCCGGCACCGCAACCACCTCACAGGGGTTACCGCGGGCCCTCTTCGCCAGCCTCGGCGGTAGTCCGGCGTCATCGCGCACCCTTTCCAGGTCGGATCGGTCCCAGCCAAAGATCAACGCCGTGGCCGGCAGGCGCTGCAGCCTCGAATCGGCGGGGTCGCGTGCGATCGCCACCACCGGGATTCGCAGTTCGAGCGCGACATTCATGTCCAACGCTCCCAGGTCCACTACGGCCAGGTCGACCCGGCCGACCCTGCCGATGTCGGCGATGGAAGAGACGAACACCGTGGACCATCCGCGGCCGGCGTCGCTACTCAGAATCCGGATGATCCCGTCCTGACCGAGCGTGGCGGCAGGGACGACATCGCGGAGCGACGCGGTTCCGCCATGCGGGTTCCTCACCCCCAGACCGCGGTACAGGCCACGGGCATGAAAGTCCGAGGTGACGACCGCTACCCTTCGACGACTGCCCAGCGGCTCGCGGGTGAGTCGGTACTGCTCGGCCATGTCCGCCACGTGGACCGCGGCGGCTATGAGCTCCGCCAGTGGGGCGAGCGGGTCCGGCGGGCACAGGACCAGCACACGACCCCGAGCGACGGCCCACTCGGCGAGGCAGACGGCCTCGACTTCGAGGCGGGAAACCGGGAGCGGCAGCCCGCCCCGGTAGATCTGGCGATCCTGGAGGCAAGTCGCAAGCCCCGGATCGGCGTGCGGCCGGATATGCCCCGGCCACGGCTTGGAGGGTGTGGCACCGTCCATGGGTAACCTCCCCGCGTCTCGTGGAACGGGGGAGTGCCGGCCTGATGCCGACACCATGGTCCTCCCGCGCCATCTCTTGCGGTCGGGCCGGAGTATACCGCTGCCTTCGCCCGACTGTCAGGGTTGCGGGCGGTGGCCCGCCCGAGTTGGTGTCGATGGGGCACCGAAACCCAGGACACGGCGGTAACCACATACCTTTGACCCGCTGTCCGCGCGAGGGGGCCAGCGGCCTGGTGAATCCGCCCGAGTTGGCCGTCGCCGGGACCTCCTGTCAACTATCCATAAGGGATGCTTTGGGGGTATCCATCTAACCGGAGTTAGCACCACATCTTGTGGTGGGGTGGATCGTGTTGGCACCAGTGGACGAACCGGAGCCACGGGCGTAGCATCGGGACACCGCCCACCAACATAGGAGGAGCCACCATGCCGGACACCGGAGACAAGGCCACCGCAACCGGGAAGTACGCGTCCGACTGCGGATCGCAGTGGACCATCACGATCCACGCTGTCGGCGATGAGTTCCCGCCGTGCCCGCACTGTCACAAGTCGGTCCATTACACGAAGGTGTAGGGAAGTCGGGCCTCGAAGCGTTCTACGGCTTCGGGTGTGTAGCCCATCAGGAGACCGAAGATCCGCTCTCGTTGGACCACTGGCACTTCGGGACCCCACGCCCATTGGTAGAGGTCCACGGCCCATCGGGACGCCGCATAACCGTAGTCGCAGAAGCCATCGCCCCGTGCCACTACCCACAGGACTGCCCCTGGCGAGTAGGCGCCACCCAGGGCGAGCACGGTGGGCACCTGTTCCGCATCCGCCTCACGGCAAGCCCCGACGATGGCCAGCGCCCGGACGCCACGCTCGACAAGGTACGCCTGCTCTTTCAGAAGGTCGCCAGATGGGTTATTCACAGGCACCCCCACCCATTGCGTCCACTCCGGTTAGATGGATACCCCCAAGGGATGCTTATGGTGAGCTGCCGCGGGGGCTGATAGCGTCGGAGCCGAGATGGCGCAGAGAGCCCCAGATAGCTCCCAGACGGCCGCGTTCGCGACTCCTGAGGTCGAACGTGCCCTCACCCTGACCCCAGCGGCCGGCGGGCTGAGTGACCAACCGGAACTCAGCGAGGCGGCCCGGGAGTTCGCCCAGGCTGCCAAGAGCGAGGCGACCCGCCACGCCTACGCCAGCGACCTCCGGGACTTCGATACCTGGTGCGACCATCCACAGGCGGGCTCCGCTGCCCGCCGAGCCCCAGACCGTCGCCCTCTACGTGACTGACCTGGCCCGGACCGGGAGGGCGGCCTCGACCATCCAGCGCCGCATCGCCGCCATCAGCCAGGTCCACCAGCTGGTCGGCCACGTGCCGCCCCCCACCGCGGACTGGGAGGTCCGTCAGGTGGTCCAAGGGATCCGCCAGCGGCTCGGCACCGCCCCGACCCAGAAGGAAGCGCTGCTCACCGCCAGTCTCCGCCGCCTGGTGTCGAGCTGCGACCCGGCCACCCGAGCCGGCGCCCGCGACCGGGCCCTCCTGCTCCTCGGCACCATCCGGAACTGCCTGACCATTCAGCATCCGGACGGGAATGCGGGGGCGCGGTTGAGGCGGTCGCCGCACTAGCGCGTTCCCATGGGAGGGGCGGGCTGTAGCGATCGGTGGTGCGATCGGCGGAGCGGTCCGTGCAGCCCTTAGATGGATACACCTCCGCTA
>PLTL01000130.1 GCA_003164475.1 Candidatus Dormiibacterota bacterium
TTAGCCGTTTGCATCCCCCCGGACTGCCGTTTGCTTCCCAGCGGACGCAACCGGCGTCGCCGGGACGAGGTGGAGCTCGTCGTCGGCGACGCCGACCAGGACCACCTCGAAGAGGTCGAAGAACGCCACTCCGAGGCTCGCCATCAGCCTCGCGCGCATCTCGGGGCCGGGATCACGCGAGCCCCCCTCCATGGCCGGAATGTAGTTCTGGCTCACGTCCAGGCGACGGGCCAGCTCGCGCTGGGTGAGCCCCTGCGCTCTTCGCCACTCCGCCAGGTGGGTGGCCCGAATGCGGATGTCGACGGCAGCCGCTGATGCCATGACCCGACTATACGACAAGCGCGTAGGTCGGCGCCAGCAAATCTACTAGCGCGATTCGGTGGCACCAGGCCGCGGCGGACCCCACCCTGAGCTGGGGCCCGGGGCTTGCACCTTGTCCATGGGTCAGTGGCTCATCAGTGCCCGGCGTAGGGTCCACGGCGCCGGTTCGCTGGCCCGACGCAGTCGTATTCCGGCGCCGAGCAAGCCGGCTCTGGCCGCTCCGTTGCCTACGCCAAGGAGAAGCGCGATGTGGACGATGGCGAGCCCTATCTCCTCGTACAGCTCCCTCAGCAGCTCGCGAGAGAGCGGGAGTGGGGCCAGGGACTCGAAGGGACCGGTGGGCGCCCAGTCGCCGGGAATGGCGACCTGGTTGCGGCGGAGGGCCGCGAGGATATCTGGATCAGCGTAGAGGTCGTCGACGAGCGTTCTGGCCGGTTCCTCGTGGGATCTGGGGCCCGAGCGGCGAACCGGCACGCGGGCCTCGTGGAGAGCGCCTCTCACGGTCTGCCCGCTGACGCCGAGCTCGCGGCCCACCGACCGCATGTTCAAGCCTGTCTCGTACAGCTCTGCAGCCCGTCGGCGCAGCTCGTCGGGGGGTATGGGGCACCGGGGCGTGAAGCTGCCCAGACGCTTCACCAGGCCCACCTCGCGAAGGCGCTTCTGGACGTACAGGGTGCTGACGCCGGTCCTCTCCGCGATGGCCTGGATGGGGAGCCGCTGCTTCAGGTACAGCCGCTTGAGCCGGGCATCGGTGACTGCTACGCGCTTGCCGCGGGGGGGCCGGTGGTGATTGGAGCGTAGGCCGACCCCGGCCACGACCAGTTCGCGCTGCACCCGGGCGCGCGGGATGCCGAGAGTGTGGGCCACCTCGGACACAGTAAATAGCCTATCGACGTAGAGGCGGCGGAGGCGCGTGTGGTCGATGCGCGGATCGGGTGGGAGAAGACCGGCATCCGCGAGCCAGCGTTGGATGGTGGCCTTGGCGACGTGGAACCTGCGGGAGAGACTTGCGACGGTGGCGCCGGGAGCTGAGTACAGCTCGGCGAGAGTTCGGGCATCGACGGGGCACAGGCGACGAACCGTGCGGCGTTCGATGCCGACATTAGCAAGGCTGGCCGCGAGATGTGCCTGGCTGATGCTGAGAAGGCGGGCGATCTCCCGCTCGGTACGGCCGTCGTCAACGTAGAGGCGGCGGAGGACCGCTGGGTCTGGGTCGGGATCGGACCACCATGGGCGCTGAGTGGATCCCATCGCTTCAATCCGAGCTGCCGGGGACGGCATGGCGGCGCTCAGCGCACGCCGGTGGAGGGGTCGTTAGAGCTGGAGCAATGGCGAGCCGGGCGGCCTTGCGCTGCTCCAGCTCTGCCCGGGGGAGGGTGCTGACACCCTGGAGCTGTGGTGGTGGAGTCCCAGAGAGCGATCCAGGGCGGCCCCGGCTCGTGCGACGGGGAGCGGGCGGGGTGCTCTCGTGGGTGGGCACGCCGGTACTCTACGGTGTCTCTGAGACGAAACCAGTCGCGTTAGCCGGCCATGGCGGGGCGGTGCCGAGGCTGGCGCTGGAGATGTCGGTGTGGGCTGCAGGACTTTTTCGTGGCCAGCCGAATGGTTTAGTAGGCCTGTGGGCAAGCGGCCGTGCCGGTTGTCCACAGGCAAGGCGCGTCTACTAGAACTGTCTTGATTGTCTTAAGACCGTCTAGGGGGTCGAAGTCGATCTCAGGGGGCGACGGTCACTGCCCCGGGTCCAGACGGCGGATGACCCGGATCGTGGACGCGCGGTGCCCCGCACGGGATACGGGCGGTGCCCCGCATGGATCGGTTGCCTGTGGATAACCGCTCGGACGTGGGTGATAGGCTGGTTTCGGCCGCGGGACGCGCCGCTGGGGCTGTGCGCGGAGAGAACCGGGGCAGGGATGGTATTGGCGGGGATGACTCGCTCCCACTATGTCGATGGGATGGGGCCAGGGGTATCGGGCGGGTTCCACGCCACCCGCACGACCCTCCGCACCCCGAGGGTCGACAGGCTCCTGTGCCGGCGAGATGGCTGCGACGTAGGGGCGATACCCGCAGTGCCCCGGGTTGGTGGAGCCATCTGGGGCAGAGATCGTATTGACGAGGGCCCCGGCGGTGCGGCCTCCTTCCCCATGCCGGCCATACCCGACGTCCCCGAAGGACGCGTGTCGGGCTGGCCGCCGGACTGGGGAGGCGGCTTCGGCGGCAGGACAATACCCACAGTGCCCCGGGTCGATCGGGCCATCTGGGGCAGCGATCGTATTGCCTGGGCTCCGGCGGTGGACTCCCCCCTACCCGCAGTGCCCCAGGAGGACGCACCTCGAGCCGGCCGCGCAGCTGCGGAGGCGGCTGCAACGCTGGGGCGATACCGCAGTGCCCGGGGTCGGCGAAGCCATCCGGGGCAGAGACCGTATTTGGGAGTGCGCCGGCGTTGAGGCCCCTCCCCCACCCGGTCATACCCGCAGTGCCCCAGAAGGATGCGCCTGGGGCCGGCTCTGGTGTCGCGCGACGGCTGCGACCTGGGTGCGCTGCCTCCACAATGCCGCGGAGCGGGGCCCCATCCGGGGCAGAGATCGTATTGGACAGGCGCCGACAGTGGGGCAGCCCCACCACCCGGGTCATACCCGCAGTGCCCCGGATGAAGGACGCGCCTTGGAATGCGGATCAGCTGGGAGGCAGGGACGGGGGCGGCGACGCGTGCGCAGGGATGGCATTTGCGGTGGCGGGGAGCGCGATTTACGAGCGGCCGGGGCCCTTCCATACGCTGGATGCCCCGGGTCTTTTAGGGCGGCCGGTGGGGGCACGGACAGGTGCCGGTGCGGCGGATGACCCTCGGTGAGGCGCTGGCCGGACTCGGCCCAGACCCTCGGTGCCCCAGTTGCGCGTGGAGGT
>PLTL01000184.1 GCA_003164475.1 Candidatus Dormiibacterota bacterium
TCCAGGAACGCAGGCTCCCTCGCGCCGCGCGGAGGATGTAGTGCCACTGGGCGACGCCCACCTTCGCTCGCGATCATCAGCCTCTCGGGTTGCATCCCAGCGCCTCTCTAGCCGCCGAAATCCTTGGCGACTTGGGCCAACGTCCAGTTGGGGTACTCGGCGCAGGTGTAGGCCACTCCCTCCGTCCCGAGGATGGTGGCCAACTCGGGCTGATGGTACTGGACCGCCAAGCTCGACAACACGGCACTCTGGTCCGAAGAGGATGCATTGAGGTAGTCGCTGCAGCTGGAGCTCGCGCTGAGGCCACCGCAGCCAGCCAGAAGCACAGTGCTCAAAGCGCCAGCGACCAGCAAGCCCATGGTGCGCGTCAATCGTTGCCCGAGCATGCCCACCACCTCCTATTGCCGGGAGATCGCGAGCCCATCGCAACCCCTGCGGCGCCCATGCTAGCAAACGCACAAACCGAATGACCCGTCATCCTTCTTGCCTCTCTCCTTTCCTTCAGCTCATCCGCCTCACTCTCGGCCATCGCCCAGTCCCTCCGTCAAAGGTGGACGCCCCCATCGGGGCGGAACACTACCAATGCAGTTGGCACTCCCGGGAGCTTCAGCCCTGCCCGGTGGCAACCTCTGGGACGTGAGGCCAGCCGGCCACCGCCTCGTCCGGCGGCAGGCTGGAGGCTGTCCCACGACATCCGCGCCACCCGGTGCTCAGGTCGACACTGCCGGCCGGGCAAAAGGTGGTCTGGGGCTCCAAAGGCCGGCCGGCTGCGTGGGCGGGTAACGATCCTCATATCACTCAGAGGCGCCGACTGGGCCGGATTTGCGCCCAGACTGGCGGGAGCTGATAGGAACTGTACTGCCGTCCTGGAGAGGTGCCCTCGGCTCGGCGGGCCAACCGCGTCACCCGACGCTGGAGTCGCTCTCCATCCGAGGGGCCGCGCTCGCGTCGGCGCTCGCTCCCTAGGAGCCCCACCAAGCGGCGATCGGCGGACTCCACAGGCGGCTCTTCGCACTCTGGCCGCAAATCTGCGGAGCTGACCGTGTCTGAGGGGTATGGCCACGGGCGAGCGACGCACGGGAGGTCCCGGATTAGTTTCCGGAGCCGTGAGCATCTCCGCCAACCGCCTCGGCCCCGGTACACTGCCGGCGCCATGGGAGGTGGAATGAACTGCACCAGCTGCGGCGGGCCCCTGAGCCTCGGAGCGCGATTCTGTGCCCGGTGCGGCGCCCCTCAAACCGTCGCGGCGATGGCGCCCACCCCCGATCCGGTCACGCAGAGCGATGCGGAGCTCGCACTCCGGCTGAGCCGGGGGGAGCAGGCGGCGTTCGCCGCTCTGTATCAGCGCTACGCGCGCCCGGTGCACGATTTCGTGGCCCGGATTGTCCGGGACCCGGCGATGGCGGAGGACGTCACCCAGACCACGTTCGTCCAGGCCTGGGAACGGCGGAGGACCCTGCGGAGCCCCGAGGCCGTGAAGCGCTGGATCTATCAGATGGCCCACAACTTCGCCCTGAACCAGGTGACGCGGAGACCGGCGACGGTGGCCATGGAGGAGGACCTTCAGCTCGCCGCCGTCGAGCCGGGGCCGGAGGAGAGTGCGGTCAACGCCGATGCGGCGAGGCTGGTGTGGGATGCGGCGGCCAGCCTGGAGCCCCGTCAACTCGCCGTCCTGGATCTCTCGGTACGCTGCGGCCTGACGAGCAGCGAGATCGCGGAGATCCTGGAGGTGGACACTGCCCGCGCGTCGCTGCTGGTCACTCGGGCCAAGGAGGCGCTGGGGAATGCGGTTCGATACCTGCTGGTGGCCCGGCGGCGGTCCCACTGCGAGCGCCTGATGGAGTTGGTCCCGGCGGGGGTAAGCCAGCTGAGCCCGGAGCAGCGGGCAACCGTGGATCACCACATGCGCCGGTGCCCGGTCTGCCAGGGAATGGCCCTGCGGCTAACCGCCCCCGAGGAGCTGTTCGGCGCACTACTGCTGCTGCCGATGCCAAGGCAGCTCACGACTCCACCGCAGGTGGCCCTCACGGCGGCACATCTCGGCGCGGCTCTGCCCGCAGCGCCTGCGGCGCCGCCGCCCGTTCCCGGGTCTGGTCTTCGGATGCCGCGACATGTCAGTGCGTCGCAGGCCGCCATCGCCGCGGTGGCGGCGGCTGCACTGATAGCCGGCGTCGCTTTCGGGATCGGTCGGATCACGACGAGCTCTGGGGCGGACACTGGCGCGCAGATCGCAGGCTCCTCGCCGACCACTCCCGCCGTATCCGGCTCGCCGACACCCGCGGTGACCGCTGAAGCGACGGCCCCAGCGGGGAGTCAGCTCACATGGTCGGCACCGACGACCATCGCGACCACGTCCGCACTGTGGTCCATCTCGTGCCCGACGAGCACTGTCTGCGCAGCTGTGGATCTGGGCGGCAACGTGGTGACCTACGACGGCGCGTCCTGGTCCGCGGTGACCGCCATAGACGACTCGAACGCGGCCTCTTATGACGATGACGGGTCTTCGGCGCACATCTCGTGTCCGACCACCACCTTCTGTGCCGCCATCGAGAATGGCGGTGACGTCATCACCTATGATGGAGAATCATGGTCGGCACCGGAGTACGTCGATCCTGACACGGGCGGAATCTCCTGCGTGAGCAACACGTTCTGCGTGGCTGTCGACGGGAATGGGGACGCGATGACGTACGACGGAGCCTCGTGGTCTGCGACGACCTCAGTCGACCCTGACGCTGGCTTGAACTCTGTCTCCTGCGCGAGCAGCAGCTTCTGCGTCGCAGTGGACGAGGACGGCAACGCGGTGACCTACGACGGAGGATCTTGGGCGGCACCGATCTCCATCGATCCCGGGGTCAGCCTGCTATCCGTCTCCTGCCCAAGTAGCAGCTTCTGCGCTGCAGTTGATTGGGATGGCGCCGCCCTGACGTACTCCGGTGGGTCGTGGTCTCGACCAACCTCGTTGGACCCTGGCACTCACTTCCCCTCCGTTTCGTGCGCGACGAGCAGCGTCTGCGTCGCCGTGACCACAGACGGTGATGTGGACACGTACGACGGGGCATCGTGGTCGACACCGGTGTCCATCGAGACTCCGGCGCCCGGCGGGCCCGTGTCAGTATCGTGCCCGAGCACCACCTTCTGCGCCATGGTCGACATGAGCCACCGGGTGCTGGTGGCAAAGTGAGGGCAAGGGTGATCGACGGGCTTGGCCGGCGGACGCGAATGCCACCCAGACCGAGCATTGCCCAGCGTGCGCTCCCCGGTCATCGCGACATGGAGTCGCACCTGCCGCCGACGCTGCGGTCCTGTCGACCGCGATGAGTGCTTTGTGTCGCAGATGATGCGAACGGGCTTCTGACTGGGAGGGTGCTGTGTTCTGCGAGCAATGTGGTGAGGTGATGGCCAGTGAGGCGCGCTTCTGCTCAGCCTGTGGCAAGCCGGTGACGCTCGCCACCGAGCCGGCGCCGGTGATCCCCGCTGAGGCACCGCCCCCACAGACTTCCGATCGCATCACTGCTCCGGCGCCCGTTGCGTCGCCAGGACTCGCGCCGGCCGGCGCTTCCGCGTCCAACTCGAT
>PLTL01000171.1 GCA_003164475.1 Candidatus Dormiibacterota bacterium
CAGAAGTGCCATCGGCGGAGCCAGCGACGAACTCGGCCCCGGCGTGGCGAGCCGTGTCGGTCGTCCTCCCCGAAATGCACGAGAGCACCAGGAGCGAAGGTGACGGACTCGGGGTTCCAGTCCTGGGCGGTTCCTGGTAACACCGGCGGCACATTGGTGCCGGACTTCGGCTTCCGGGACATCGGCATCCGGCCCTGATCGGCCGCATTTTGGCGAGAGCCTCTCGCGTACCAACATGGTACCAGACAGCGCGAGCTGCCGCCGGCCCCCTTGCTCGCCGAAACTCGCCCCGGGGAGACGAACGCCGAACCCGGAGCCGCGCCGCTGGTGGTCCGGCCACGCACCTGGTGAAAGTGTTTAGCGAAGACCGTAGAGACAGAGGACGGCGGCCCAGCCGGATGGCAGTGTCCGGGGCGGCCTCTTGAACCGCGCGCCGTAGCGCACCACCATGCCCAGCATGTAACGCGCGTGCCAGTAGGCCTCGAGCATGGGGCGGGTGGGGACGGGCCAGTCCTTGTTGTGAGACCGTTCGAAGGTCCTGCCGGTGCCCTCCTCGACGATCGTCATGAACCAGCCGTCGAGCAGACGGTCCGGGAGCAGGCCTTTCAGGACCGTTACGATCTGCTCGGTGAGGTGCTGCATCGAGTACACCTTGAAGCTCTGATGGTAGAAGCGGTACACGAGGTCCTCGGATCCCCAGTGGCCATCACATTCTTTCAGCAGAGCGCGGAGGTCGGGCATCCGCGCCTTCATGTTGCGCAGTAGCGTCTCTTCCAGGACCCGTCGCTCTTCGATCATGCGGTGACCCTCCGTCGATGAGAGGTAATGAGCCGACCGGCCACGACCAGCTAGGTGTCCACAGGCTAGCCTTGCCGGGCGACAGGGGGATGTCGCTCGCGGGTCGTCCCCCTTCCGCGGAGCGGCGACAGGGTGGTGTCGCTGGTTGCCGGCATGCTCGAGCAGAGCCCGGTGAGCGGGCTGCAGAGGAGCAGGCTGGAGGGACAGGTATGTGGTCTCAGAATGCGTTCGGGCTAGTAGCTTTAGGCGCCGCTCTGCTGATGACAGGTTGCGGTGGTAGCCAATCAGCAGGGAACGGCGGCACATCAAGAGCAACGCTCCAAGCGACGGCGACGCCCAATGGGACGGCGACGCCAACCACCAACACATCCCCCCTAGGGAGTACCCGCACCAATCCAGTCCCCTTCGGTCAGACAGCGACTGTAGCCGGTTGGACCGTCAAGGTCATTAGCGTGGCGCCAGAGACCACTGATCCGTCCGTGGGAGCGCCTCCGGCAGGGACCGTATTCGAGGTCTTCACGTTGCAGGTCACGAATACTTCTGCAACGCCCGCGGCACCGAGCCTTTCACTTATCTCGGACCTGGTCGGATCGACCAATGTGTCGTACAGCGTGGACACTAGTCCGCTGTGCTACGGCGGGACACCTGACAACGACAACGTCTACCAAGGTGGCACCGTTCAGTTCGGGGCTTGCATTTCCGTTCCGTCCAGAGTCACGGGGCTTCTGCTCAACGTTTCGGGGTTCCTCTCGACAAGCTCTGTCTGGTTTGCCACGCAGTAGTCGGGACTTATGGCTACGGATCTGAATGGAGGGTTAAGGCATTGAGACCTCGGAACAGCTTTGGGCTAGTGATTCTTGGAACCGCCCTGCTCCTCGCGGGTTGTGGTGGGAGCCAGTCAACAGGCAATGGGGGCACATCGACGGCCACGGCCAAGGCGACGGTAACTGCGACTTCATCCGTGAGCCCGAGCACCCTGAGCCTGGCGGCGGCGGGGACCGCCTACCTCGCTGACGTGGCGCCGGCCAACACCGCCGTCGCGGCGTTGGCTACGCAGGCCGATGCGTGGACCTCATCGACCACTGATGCTGAGGCTGAAGCGGACGCGCAGCCGACCATCTCCGCCCTTAATGCGCTGGAGACGCAGTTGGAGGGTACCAACTGGCCGACGGTTGCGAAGGTGGACGTGGAAACACTGACCACCGATGTGGGACAACTCAACGCTTCGCTGGAGACGCTGAGCACGCTCAACTTCCTCGATGAAGGCACCTGGATGCAGGGCTTTACCAGCGCTGCGAATGCTGTGAACGTTGCCGCCGGTGAAGTGCGACACGACCTCGGACTTCCTCCTGCCTCGTGAGCGGTTGCGGAGATCACCTGCAAGCGCTCAGCGAGGAGGGACGAGCGCCCGCCAGAGCCTTACTCGGTGAAGTAGTCCATCTCGTGCGGTTGCCCCGCCAGAATCGGGTTGTGCCACTCCGACCGGGAGGTTCCGAAGGGCGGCTGATCGGTGACTATCGAGGCAGGCTTGCCCTCGAATATGGCTAGCACCGTGACGAAGGCTCGTAGCTGGGTCGTCGTCTCGACCCTCTTACCCTTCCGTCGGACGGTCTTGGTCCGCTTACCCGAGAGTGGCTTCCCAACCGTGGCGGTCCACTCTTCTCCGTCGCTCCAGAAGGCTATCGAGTAGACACGCTCCCCCGAGAGCGGAGGCGAGACGCCGCAGAACGCAGCCAGTTGGGCATGGGCGCCCTCTGCGTCTGGGAAGTCGGGGCCGGGAGAGAGCGGAACGAAGAATCGGATGAGGGCCATTGTGGCGCCGATCGACCGCTCCCAGGCATAGGCACCATCACCCGCGGCCCATCGCTTCCGGACTCCCTAAGGCCCCAATTCGGCTCGCGTCTGCTCGAACGGGCAGCCTTGGTAACGCAGCTCCCTCAGGGCTTGGATGGGAGTACCGATCGGCCGGATGCCCTCGCGCTCGACCGTCGCCAGTGCCCGTGCCTCGACCAACCGCCTCTGACCGGCCACCAACTTCCTACTGCGAACTGCGCGGGCCTCGCTCTCGCTCCCGTTCCTGCGCCGACCGCTCAGCCCCCTCGCGGTTGAGCTGGTCGCGCCGGCGCCGCTCGTCGTCGGTGAGCGGTTTCGCGGCCCGCACGCCCTGAGGCAGGTCCGGCTCCCAGAGAGGGGCGGCGTCGGGGCGAGGGCGGCTCGCCACGGGTCGGTCCGCACGTGCCGCGCTCCCCGAGTCGTCTCCGGGCCCCGCGGCCGCCGGATGGAAGAGATCCCAGGGCGGAGAGCCCGAGCTCCTCCGGGCACTCGGCGGAGTCGTGGAGGGGGGATCGGGGGTTGGGGGAGGGGCTCCCACCGGATGGAGGAGGACAGGCCGGCCGCCCTCCTCCCGCCAGCGTGCGGCCGCGTCAGGTTGCCTCTGCCACTCCCCGACGGCGGAGCCGAGCCTGTCGAGAAGCGGCACCGCCGACGCTGGCAGGCTGTCCGGCTCGCGCGCAGTCGCCTCCTGGACGGCCCGGGCCGCGATGAGGGCCTCGTGCACCGTGACGGCATAGCTCGCTGCGTAGGTCGGGTCGGCGAGGTCGGCGACAGCTCCCGCGCGGGCGCCCTCGTCGGCGAGCTCCTGCTGGAGGTCTCGACCCTCCGTCCACCGAAAGACCACCTGAGAGGCACGGAGAGAGGGGGCCGAGGCATTCCATTCCACTACCCCCGGCCACCGGCCCTCAGCCGTGGGGCGGTGCGCAGTGAGGCTTCTTTCGCCGTTCTTCGCACCATC
>PLTL01000182.1 GCA_003164475.1 Candidatus Dormiibacterota bacterium
CGCGACAGGACTCCCCCGGTCCCCAAAGCCGCTTCTGCAGGCGTCCGCCCCGGGTGTCTACGTCCTTGGTGAAATGCTGAGGCTAGGCCCCGGTCGATGGTCGCGCCGATCCGGTCGCGGTATCGTCGGTCCCGTCGCGCGGAGTAGTGGCCGACCAGGATCGGCTGCCCGAAGGGGATTGCCGCAGCCATCTGGTGGCCTCGGTCCAGGTCCACCGCTGCCTTGACCTCGCGCTTCTCGGCCCGCGCGCGGAGCCGGTCGGCTTTGGCCTCCCTCCGTTCTCTGTAGGTCATAGTGGGTTGATCTCCTCTAGTCGTTGACTTGAAGCTGAACCAGTCGGGGCAGTTCGAGGACTGGGGGCCGCTCGGCCATCCAGGGGCCGATGCCCGCGGCCAACTGACGGTGGGACCAGCGCGCCACACGTAACCAGGGCGCGCGCCGCCGGGTCACCGTGGGCAGATCGGGCACGGACTCGCGCGCGGGCGGAGCGGCGGCCAGCGCCCGCGGTAGCAGCGCATGGGGCCAGTTGGCGAACCACTCCGCCGGGCGCCACGCGGGCGTGGGTTCGGGTTCTGGCCCTGCGATCGGCTCCGGCGCACTGGCGGCCGCGACCCACGGCAGCGGCGCCTGCGCTGGCACGGCCTCGGCTGGCGCGGGGGTGTCCACAACTGGCGCACCCCCCCACCCGGTCAGCCACTCCGGCACCGGATCGAGTGGCCGCGCGGTCTCCTCAAGGTCAGCGGCCGCATCCGGCGCCGACATCCTCAAGAATAGGGCGAAGTCGGCCGGAGTTCTGGCTGCCTCATCGCCGAGCGCATCGGCGGTCATGCGCTCCAGATCGGCCCATGCGCCATCCGGGCGACCGAACCGCTCAAGGTAGCGGCCGCCATCGGGCGCGATGGTGAGGAGCACTGCCGAGGTCCGCGCGCGGTCTGGGGGTTCAACGATGGCGGCCCACTGCCAGCCGCCAAGCTGCGGCAGCAGGTAAGCGCGGCCACCCGTAGCGTGGCCGGTTGTCGCGAGTTCCCATGCCTCAGCCGCCAGCGCGGAGCTGGCGCCGAGCTGGCGCGGTGCGGCCGCCAAGGTCGCCTTATGGCCACTGTGCCCCTTGGAGCGCTGGCCGCGATCGTCGGCGGCCCGCTGGAGCGCTCTCGCCCCGGCGTTCTGCCGGGCTGCAGTCATGTAGTCGTATGGCACTGCCTGGGCTGATCTCCGCCGTACTCGAGTCGGGAGAACACCGTGCGACGCGCGAGCTCGGCGGTCACCCGCAAGTTGTTACCGGTCGCGAGCCAGAGGTGGCGCACGAGGAGCCGCACCATCGTGGTCTGCCCGAGCACCCGCCCCTCCCAGACCTCGGCGGTGAGGGCGGCCGAGAGCGCGGCGCCTCCCAGGACGCCAGTCACGTTGTCGATGACGACCGCCGCCGGGGCCTTGCTCGTGAGTGCGGTGAGCCGCTTGCGCCACTCGTCGTCGTCGTCGACGGCGGGCAGGATGGCGGCCGGACGGCCGGTGGCCACCCGACAGATGCAGTCTGCGAGGAGCCCCTTGCCGGACCCGGGACTGGGAGCATCGATCACGTGAAGAGGCGTCGGACCGGTGATAAGTGCCCGTACTGCCGGGAGGAGGACTGCGGCGATCGCCGTGGCCCGATCGGCCGGGTCGGCGAAGGGGAAGTCGCCAAGCAGCTCGTCGAGGATGAGCGCGCGGGCAGCGGCTACCTGGGCGGGTGTGGGGCACTCCGGAACCGGCCGTAGCTGGAACCCTGGTGGGGGCGCGTAGAAGTATTGAGAACCGGCGTCGTAGCCGGGCCTGGTCACCACTGACCCGTCCGGCGTGACGAACGGGAGTGCGGTCAGGACGGCGAGGCCGGGCAGCGGCAATGTGGGTGTGGAGAGCATGTCGCGCACCACTGCGACTGGCGGATAGGCGGGGACCGGGTCACAGTCATCGTCTCCCAACACGACCCACTCCGCGGCCCGAGCCAGCTCTCCCCTGAGCCCGTCTGCGTCGAGCGGCCCGGCAACAAGCTGACCGTCGTCGTCCGGTTGGAGCCGGAGGAGCTGCCCTCCCCGCCGGAAGAGGTGGGGAGGGTCGTTGACAGCCTCCAGGGCCGCCCACGCGGCCTCTGCTTGCTCGGGCAGATCGTGCGGTTGGCGACAATGGCCTTCCGCGGCACACAGAGGGCCGGGTTCTCATCTTGGGGGCCAGCAGGCCTCGCCTTCTCCCTCGGGAGTGGACGCAGCTCGGGACTGGCAAGGGCCAAGACATCATCCAGGGTGTGGCCGGCGGAGAGAAAGTCGTCGACCCCGACCTTGGCCCCGTTCTCGGCAGGAGGCAAGTAGACGATGGACGCCGTCGCCCCACGGCTCTCCAGGAACGCCTTCAGGCGTTCCACGGCCAGGTGGACCAGGCGCTTTTCCATGAGGTCCGAATCGAACACCAGGTAGACGGTGCGGCCGTTGAGTGCGACCAGTTCCCACTCCGGCAGCACGGTCTTGCCGCCCCGGTCATTGGTGCCCCTCCAGTTCCACACGCCCAGCAGACCGATCACGCAGCCGCCGTGCGTGACCAGCGCATCGCCCTTCTTCACACCTTCGGTGACTAGGAGCGGCACCGTCGGATCCGCAAGTAGTTGGCACCGCGTCGGAGGCACGTCGAAGGCCATCCGACTGCCAGCTGGCGTCTCGTACTTGACGGGCTTGTCGTCACGGATGCGCGGCTGGTCGGGCCGGGATTGGTAGAGGACGATCTCGCCGTGCGGACTCCAGATCGGGACCAGGAGTGCGGGGACGCGACACTGGGCATGGGAGAGCCCGAGCCGGTGTAGCTCGGCGGGCACAGTCACAGTCCGGTAGCCGCGGGCCGCGATGACCTCCTCAGCAATGCCGGAGCCGACCACCAGTGAGTGGCGGTGCTCGGGAGACAGACTGCCGGGGTTTGTGGACTGATCGCTCACCGCGTTCTCCTTGGGCCGTTGGGAGTGTCGCTGCCCTCCTCCTGGCAGGCAGACGTAGGCAACTCGGGCCCACGCGAGTCGGCGACTCGGCAGACGAGGTCCAGCGCCCGGGCGATGTCCCCCGGCCCTTCCGGATCCTTGACCGTCTCGATTGTCAAGGTGACGGACGGCTCATGGCTGTGCACCCCACCGGGTCTACTCGGGGGGCTCATCCGGGGAGTTACCGATAGGCCACGCTTAACAGGTAGGCTGAAGCCGAGATGCCCAAGCGGCCTCCGGAGCAGCGCTGGGTGGACCACGTCCACGAACAGGTCGCACTATTCCGCGCCTCCCCCGAGTTTCGTCAGCTTCGTCGCGCTGGCCTGCGAGCCCTGGATCGGCACCGGCTCTTCACTGAAGAGGAGTGGGGGTGGTGGGCGCTGCGCGGCCAGTCACCGGCCGCCTACCAGACCACCTTTGTACCTCGGACCGTGGCGGTCGCCGCCCGATATGGCCTGGCCGAAGGGACGGTACGCCTGATGTGCTTGGGGCGCAACTATCGTCCTGAGGAGGGACCATTCCGCATGGAGGCTCCAGCACCAACCGTGCGGATCATCCTTAGGGCCGGGGTGGACCCGCTCTTCCGGGCCTGGGTCCTCCACTACGCCTGGCAGCTCGGGGTCC
>PLTL01000350.1 GCA_003164475.1 Candidatus Dormiibacterota bacterium
GCAGCACATCCCAGCATGGACCTAGCGTTCCCGGCCCCGTTCGGTCCCGGAGCCGTTCGCCACCACCTACAGGCAGAACCATGCGATCGGGAGGATGGGGAGGCCGGACGAGGCCTCCGAGTTCGTCCGCTTCCTGGCCACGGACGACTCTGCGTTCATCACCGGACAGGTGATACCGGTCGACGGCGGACTCTACGCCCACCGGCCGACCACCGTGCAGATAGCCGAGGTGATGGCGCAGGCGGCGACGCGGTAGGCCATTCGGGGCGCGGGGCTGAGAACACCTGTTGAGCGCCGCCTCGTGAGTGGGGGCACCGGGGGCGGCGTTCAACTGCTCGGCGTAGCTACGCGGCGCTTCCGGTGGCGTGCCGTGAGCTGCTGGGACGCGCGCTGGGCGCACATCTCGCACCCAGAGGCTGGCTTGTCCCGGCGAAGTGAGTCCGCGACGGAGTCACTGCCGCTGCCGCGGCCGTGCAGCATCGGTACCGAGTTGGCATCCCAGGGCCAACGCGCAGTTTCGTGATGGCGCCTTGTCATTGAGGCTGCTGGCACAAGTCGGCGGCTGCGGCGTTCAACTAAACTTGTTCCCGGCGCGTGATGGCCGGTCAACCGGGCCAAGGGGAGTGACGGGTGAAACTACTGGAGCACCAGGCTAAGGAGCGCCTGCGCAGCGTCGGGATCGAGTGCCCGCGCGGCAGGGTGGCACGATCTCCCGAGGAGGCGGCCGCCGCGGCTCGCGAGCTGGGCAGGGTGGTGATCAAGGCCCAGGTCCCGATCGGGGGCCGAGGCAAGGCGGGCGGGGTCAAGCTGGTCGAAACGCCGGAGGAGGCGGCGGAGGCCGCCAGGCAGATCCTGGGCATGGAGATCCGCGGGTATACCGTCCCCTCCGTCCTATGCGAGGAGGCCTTGGAGATCGCCAGGGAGATCTACCTCGGGGTCACCGTGGACCGGGACCGGCGCGGCATGGTGGTGATCCTCTCCTTCGCGGGTGGGATGGAGATCGAGGAGGTCGCCGAGCACGACCCGGAGAAGATCGCCAAGCTCTGGCCGGACCCCTTCACCGGGCCGTTGCCATTCGAGGTCCGCCAGCTCACGCTGACGGCGCTGAGCGCCGTGGGGGGAGACCCGGGCCTTCCCAAGGGCGCCTACCTCACCAGCCTAGTGCCGCTGGTGCAGCGGCTCTTCGAGCTTTCGCAGCGGCTGGACGCTAGCCTTTGCGAGATCAATCCCCTGGTGCTGACCAAGTCCGGTCAGCTGGTCGCCGGCGACGCCAAGATTGAGATTGACCAGAACGCCGAGTTCCGGCACCGCGACCTGGTCACCGAGCTAGGCCCCGACGCCGCGTCGGCCACCAGCGGGGACGACCCGCTTGAGGCTGAGGCCAACCGCCGCGGCCTCACCTACGTCCACCTGGGGGGCAACGTGGGGATCATCGGGAACGGGGCGGGGCTGGTGATGAACACCCTGGACTTGGTCAAGCAGCAGGGCGGCTCACCCGCCGACTTCCTGGACATCGGCGGGGGGGCCAAGGCCGAGTTGGTCAAGTCGGCCCTGGAGATGGTGCTGCTGGACCCCACAGTGGAGGGGGTCTTCGTGAACATCTTTGGAGGGATCACCCGCGGAGACGAGGTTGCCCGGGGCCTGATCGCGGCCCGGGACGAGCTGGGGATCAAGCTCCCGCTCGTGGTCCGGATGACCGGGACCCGTGAGCAGGAGGGACGTCAGCTGCTGGAGGAGGCTGGGATCACGCCCGCTGTCTCGGCGGTGGAGGCTGCCCGCAAGGTGGTGGATCTGGTCCAGGCCCAGGGAGGACAGCGGAAATGAGCATCCTACTGGACCGCAGCTCCAGGGTCCTGGTCCAGGGAATGACCGGGAGCGAGGGCACCTTTCACACCCAGCAGATGATCGAGTTCGGCACCCAGGTGGTCGCCGGAGTTTCGCCCGGCAAGGGGGGCACGCGGCACCTGGGGCTTCCGGTCTTCGACACCGTGGCTGAGGCGGTGCGGGCCACCGGCGCCGACACCGCCGGGGTCTTCGTCCCGCGCGCCTTCGCCGCGGACGCCATCATGGAGTCGTCCGCCGCCGGGGTGAAGCTGGTCGTCTGCATTACCGAGCTGATCCCGGTCAACGACATGATCCGAGCCCGGGCCGTCATAGATCGGCGGGGGACCCGTCTGGTGGGGCCCAACTGTCCCGGCCTGATGTCCCCTGGTGAGCGGGCCAAGGTGGGAATCATCCCCAATAACATCGCCAATCCCGGTCCGGTCGGGGTGGTCTCAAGGTCAGGAACTCTGACCTACGAGATCATCCAGGCCCTGGCCAAGGCGGGTTACGGGCAGTCGACCGCAGTGGGGATCGGGGGCGACCCGGTGCTCGGGCTGAGCTTCTCGGACGTGGTCGAGCTCTTCGGCATGGACGACGAGACCACCCTTGTGGTGCTGGCCGGGGAGATCGGGGGCTCCGACGAGGAGCGGGCCGCCGAGCTGATTGGGGCGGGCTACTCCAAGCCGGTGGTGGGCTTCATCAGCGGCCGGAGCGCTCCGCCGGGAAAGCGGATGGGCCATGCCGGAGCGATCATCAGCGGCAACACCGGCGGCCCTGCCTCCAAGGTGGAGGCGCTGAACCGGGCCGGAGTCCCGGTGGCCGACACCGTGGAGCAGATCGTGGAGCTGGTCCGGGAGCGGCTGGGCGCGGCTACCCGGCCCTAGGCCGCCCAAGCGCTGAGCGGTGCGCTCAGTTGCGAGCGGGCCGCGCTGGGGTCGAAGGAGCCCTGCCTCGTGCCGTTGGCGGCCCCTGGGTGACGAGCTCCGTTCAGGCCCCCATGTCGATCCGGTGGGCCGGGCGGGCGCCGGCTTCCGCAGCTCCCTCTTGGTGTGAGTGGGCCCGTTCGGCGCTGGCGCCGCCTGGGCCCGGGGTAGCATGGGTCTATGGGCGATCGTGATCCGCTGATCGTGGCTACGGCCCGAACCCCCTTCGGCAAGCTCGGCGGCGTTCTCAGCTCGGTGCCCGCAGTTGAGCTGGGTGCGCACGCGATCAGGGCGGCCCTGGCGAGGGCTGGGTTGGCGCCCGAGGAGGTGGACCAGTGCATCATGGGCACGGTCATCACCGCCGGTCAGGGCCAGATCCCAGCCCGCCAGGCGGCCCTCAGGGCCGGGATCCCAGCAAAGGTGTCGGCGCTGACCGTGAACAAGGTCTGCGCCTCCTCGCTGAAGGCGGTGAACCTGGGGGCGCTGCTGATCCGGGCCGGCGAGGCCGAGGTGGTCGTCGCCGGGGGAATGGAGTCGATGTCTCAGGCTCCCATGCTGCTTCCCGGTGTGCGGCGGGGGATGCCGGTGGGCAACGTGACCCTCTACGACTCGATGCTCTGGGATGGTCTGACCTGTCCCATCGACAAGGTGTCGATGGGTGAGCACGGCAGCAGTGTCGCGGCGGAGATGGGCGTCGGCCGGGAGGAGCAGGATCGCTACGCCCTGCTCTCCCAGCAGCGCTACCAGAAGGCGCGCGAGGCTGGATGGATCGACGAGGAGATCGCACCCCTCGAGGTCGGCGGCAGATCGGGCCCGGTCCTGGTCGACCGGGACGAGCCGCCCCGGCCCGACACCAGCCTGGAGAAGCTGGCTGCCCTGCGCCCGGTCTTCGGCGGCCCGGGCGGCAGCGTCACGGCAGGGAATGCCCCCGGGATCAGCGATGGGGCCGCGGTGATCGTGCTGATCAGCCGGGCCCGGGCCCGTTCCCTGGGGGTGGTGCCCTGGGCGAGGTGGCTCGGCTACGGTGAGTCGGCCGCCGAGCATCCCTACCTGGCCACCGTCCCGGCGGCTGCGCTCAGCAGCGCCCTGGGCAAGACCGGCGGCGGGCTCACCACCGCGGACCTCGAGGTGGTGGAGATCAACGAGGCCTTCGNNGGGGGCCTCGGGCGCCCGGATCCTGGCCGGTTGCGTCCGGGAGCTCCGGCGCCGGGGCGGCGGGGTGGGCGCGGCCACGATCTGCTCCGGCACCGCCCAGGGCGAGGCCACCCTGGTCGAGGTGGCCTGAGGCTGCCGGCGGCTGCA
>PLTL01000382.1 GCA_003164475.1 Candidatus Dormiibacterota bacterium
GCCCTGGCTCAAGGACCGCAAGTGGGCCCACATCCGGATGGAGGGCACAACCTTTGGTGACGTGCCCCTGATCGTGGACCTCAAGCTGGAAGTTCACGACTCACCTAACTCGGCCGGGATCGTCATCGACGCCGTCCGCTGCTGCAAGCTGGCTCTGGACCGGGGCCTGAGTGGGACCCTCGAGGGGCCCGCCTCCTACTTCATGAAGTCACCGCCCTTCCAGGTGTCAGACGAGAGAGCCCGTGAGCTCACCGAGGCCTTCATCGCCGGCCGGGTCGGGGCCGCCTGCATCAGTGACCCTGACCAGGCGTCGGCTCTGGTGTCCCAACCCACACGAGACGAGGTGGCGGCCCCCGCCCCCGGACCGGCCAAAGCCGGAGGCCAATCCTAGGGGCCGGCCCTTGCCCCCGACCCGGTCGGGGCGGGCTCCTGGGCCTGCGTGGGTGATGTTGTGATCAGCCCGGACAGCGGCACCGATTCCCTTCCGGCACCGGTCGAGCCAGCCCTGCTGCCGCCGCGGAGGGGGAGGCCAGCACTGCCCCCGCGCCAGGGCGAGGGCTGGATTGAACGGGGCGAGCCTCTGGCCCTGGGGTTGCGGCTGGCGGCTGTGCTCATCGGGCGGATGCCTCGGGCGCTGCGCTACCGGCTCGCCGACGTCGGCGGCTCGTTGTTCTTCGGGATCCTGCCCGGCCACGCCCGCCAGGCGAGGTCCAACTACCGGGTCTTCGCGCCCGGGGACCGCGGCGTGGGGGCCTCGGTGGCCCGGCGCGCCTTCCGCAACTACGCTCGGACCATCCTCGATTTCCTGGTTCTGGAGAAGCTGCTCGAGGAGGTGAAGCGGACTCCGGGGGCCCTGTCTCTCGCGCCCCTAACCGAGGTCTTGAAGGCCGGACGCGGAGCCATCGTGGTCACTCCCCATCTCGGGAACTGGGACTTGGGTGCGGCCGCGATCGCCACCTGCGGTCGACCCGTCCACGCCGTCGCCGATCCCTTCGGACCCCCCGCGGTCGACGAGTTGGTCCGGGCCACCCGGGAGCGGCTGGGGGTTGGGGTGATCCCGGTCGGACCGGTCAGTGCCAGAGCAGCGCTCCGGGCGCTGCGCCGCAACGAGGTGCTGCTGCTGGCCTGCGACATCGACAAGGGGGGAGCGGGAGTCGCTGTGCAGTTCCTCGGCCGCCAGCTGGTCCTGCCGGCGGGGCCGGCCTCCCTGGCGCTCAAGACCGGCGCCAAGCTGATCCCCGGCTACATGCGCCGCCGGCCGGACGGCCGCTACGAGTCACGGCTCCTCGATCCCCTTCCCGATCCCCGGCCCGCCGAGCCCTCCGCTCAGGTCGCCGAGCTGACCCAGGCGATCGCCAGCTCCTTTGAGGAGATGATCCGATCCGAGCCCTCGCAGTGGTTCGCCTTTCACTCCCTGGATGCGCCCGCGGACAGGGCCAAGCCTGCCCTGCAGGTCGTGCCCCCCGGAGAGCCGATGCCGAGGAAGGAGCTGGCGCTGCCAGGCGAGGGCAAGTCATCGGGTCCGCCCCAGGATGGTGCCGATCCTCTCCTCCCCTACCTCGGGCTGAGGGCGGCTGAGCTGGCACTGAGAGCGGTTGACCGGAGCACCGCCTACCGGGTGACGGGACCCCTGGCGGCCGTGCTGACCCTCTGCTGGCCCTCCCACTGGAGCGGGCTCAAGGCCAACCTGGCGGTGGTCCGGCCTGACCTCGACCGCCGAGCCCAGAGGCAGTTGCTGCGGCGCAACGTGCGCAACTTCCTCAAGGCCTGGATCGACCTGCTCCAGATGGCCCACCGACCGCTCCAAGACTGGCGCGACCTGATCACCTTGGAGGACCTTGACCACCTCCAGGAGGCCAGGGCGGCGGGCCGGGGGGTGATCATCGTGAGCCTCCACCTCGGCTCATGGGAGGCCGCCATCGCCTCGGTTCGCGACCAGTTCAGCGAGACCGGGGGCGGCCTGGCCCTGCTTGCGGAGCAGGTCCGACCGATCCGCTGCTTCCGGTGGCTGGTGCGGGCCCGGCGCAAGGTCGGCTGCCAGGTGATCCCCCTCAACGTGGACGCGGCCCGCCTGGGCGACCAGGAGGCGGTGAGCCGCTCGGGTGCGTCGGCGGCGCGACAGATCTACCGGGTGCTCTCCAAGGAGGGGGCGGTGGTGATAGCCATCGACCGTGACCTCCTGGGCACCGGAAAGCCGCTGCCGTTCTGTGGCCATCGGGCCTCGATCCCCCTGGGGGCGGTGGAGATCGCGGCCCGGACCGGGAGCGCGATCCTTCCCGTGTGCCTGCTGCGGGAGCCGCATGACACCTACTCGGCCAAGGTGTTCGCGCCGATCCAGGTCCACCTGGGGGCGAATCCCGAGGAGGATCTTCGGCAAGCCGCCCGCCAGCTCCTCCGGATCCTGGAGCCGGAGCTGAGAGAGCACGCGGACCAGTGGACTGTCCTCAAGCCGATCTTCGGGGAGCCGATGGCGGAGCTGGAGGCTCCGGTGCCGCCGGGAGCCCCCGTGGGAGCGTCCGTCCCATGAAGGTCGCCCTGGTTTCCCCCTACGACTACCACAAGCCGGGCGGGGTCGGCGAGCACGTCCGCCATCTCGCCAGCGAGCTTCAGTCCCGGGGCACCGAGGTGCGGGTCCTGGCTCCTTCCGCCAGCCGCGGCGAGCCCCCGGTCGAGGGGCTCTACCCTCTGGGCCGGCCGATCCCGGTGCCGGCCAACGGCTCGGTGGCCAGGATCTCCCTCTCCTTCTACCTCTCCCGCAAGATCCGCGCCATTCTCGACCGCGAGCGCTTCGACCTGGTCCATCTCCACGAGCCCCTGATGCCGACGCTGCCGGTCACGGTGCTCCGCGTCAACTCGCGTGGGGTCAACGTGGGTACCTTCCACGCCTACGCCCGCCAGAACCTCGGCTACTACTATGGGCGCCCGCTGCTCAGCCGTCTCTTCCGCCGCCTCGACGCCCAGATCGCGGTTTCAGAGCCGGCCAAGACCTTCGTCTCCCGCTACTTCCCCGCCGACTACACCGTGATCCCCAACGGGATCGACCTGGATTGCTTTCACCCCGGCGTGCGCCCCCACCCCGGCCTCAGCAGTCCCGACCGGAAGACCATCCTCTTCCTGGGCCGGCTGGAGGAGCGCAAGGGGCTGGCCACGCTGCTGGAGGCCTACCAGTTGCTGCGCCAGGTGAGGGCCGACTGCCGGCTCCTGGTGGTCGGCGATGGGCCGCTGCGCCGCGGTTACGAGCGGAGGGTGGAGGAGGAGGGAATCCCCGATGTCCGCTTCTGCGGCTTCATCGCCGAGGCTGACAAGCCCAGCTACCTCACCGCCGCCGACATCTACTGCGCGCCCAACACCGGCAAGGAGTCCTTCGGGGTGGTCCTGCTGGAGGCGATGGCCAGCGGCCTGCCGGTGGTGGCGACCTCCATCGACGGCTTCCGCGAGGTCATCACAGCCGGCCGCGAGGGGCTGCTGGTGCCGCGCGGCGACGAGGCCCGGATGGCGGCCGCCCTGGCCCGCCTCCTGGATAGCCCCCGGCTGCGCCGGGAGATGGGAGCGCGGGGCCGTCGCGCCGCCGAGGGCTACGCCTGGCCGCTGATCGCCGACCGAGTGATGTCCGTCTATGAGTCCGCGCTTCGGGCGCGGACCCGAACTGAGGTAACCCCTGTTGTTCAGCAGCCTGCTTCAAGCCTCCGTTAGGGCCGGCGCCCAGCGCCTCGCCGCCGCCGCCCGGCTGGTCAACGTCAGCCCGAACGTGATCACCCTGGTCGGGCTGGGCATGACGGCAGGGGCCGCGGCTCTGATCGGCCTCGACCTGCTGCTCCCGGCCGGGCTGGTTCTGCTCCTGGCGGGCTCCATGGACATCCTCGATGGAGCTGTGGCCCGGGTCTCGGGCCGCGCCCAGCGCTACGGGGCCTTCTTGGACAGCACCGCCGACCGCTACGGAGAGGGCGCCATCTACCTGGGCATGCTCTACCTCTTCCTGGTCCGGCTGCACCAGGACCCCCAGGTGTTCCTGGTCGTCGCGGCGATGCTGGGGTCGCTGCTGGTGAGCTACGTCCGGGCCCGGGCCCAGTCGCTGGGCTTCACCTGCGACGGGGGCTGGTTCGCCCGCCCCGAGCGGGTGGTGGTCATGGTGCTGGGGCTGGTGGTGGGTCAGCTCACCATCGCGCTCTGGATCCTCGCCATTGCCACCAACCTCACGGCCATCCAGCGCATCTACATCGTCTGGTCGCAGCACCGTGCCCAGCAGAACTCCGCCGCGGTGACTGCGGAGGGCGACGATTCCGGCCCCCCGCTGCCTCCCCCCAAGCCCCGTCGCGGGGCCGCCCCCAGCTAGCCTCAGTCGGGTCCGATCCTGGCTGCGGGGCCCCCACCCGCGGCCCCGGACTGCGGCAGCGGTTGACGGATCAGTTCGACGACGTCACCTTCGAGTTCGCGGCGCCAGCCGGCAGCTCGACCGCGCTGCCGGCGTGGTGATGCCCGGTCATCCCCGGCCCGGGCCCTTGGCGGAGGCACCGGGCCGGGTTTGGGAGAAGCGGACCTTCGCCGAGCGCAAGCCCCGCCGATGGGCCGGGCAGGCGATTGGTAAGGTGGCTTCACAGGGTGGCAGGGCGAGGCAAGGCGCAGGCGAGGGCGGAGGACGGGGGCTCCCCGGCGGGGGCGACCCCCGATCGAGGGCTGGCCGACGTCGTCGGTCACCTGCCGACGGTGCAGGCCCTGCGCATGAGACTGGCCAGCGGCACCGTCTCCCACGCCTACTGGGTCTCGGGGCCATCCCAGGTGGGCAAGACCACGCTGGCCCTGGCGGTGGCCGCAGAGTTCCTGGACGCCGAGGGCTGGCCTGGCGGGCTCACCTCCCATCCCGACCTCTGGCTGGAGGACGGCACCGCCACCCTGCGCGTGGAGCAGATCCGCCGAGGCGACCCCGAGGCGGACCCGGATCAGGGGCCCACCCTGCAGCACTTCCTCAGCCTCTCCTCCTTCGCCGGCCGGGGCAAGGTGGCGGTGATCGGGAACGCGGACCGGCTCAGCCTGGAGGCCGCGAGCGCCATGCTCCGGCTTCTGGAGGAGCCGCCGCCCTCCACCATGATCTGGCTCTGTACCGCGAAGCCGGACTCCGAGGCGTTGCCCAATACCCTGCGCAGCCGCTGCCAGCAACTCCTGCTGGGTCCGGTGGATGCCGAGCTGATCGAGGGCTGGATGATGTCGACCAAGGGGGTGTCCCCGGAGACCGCCCGGGTCTCGTCCGCGATCTGCCTGGGCCGACCCGGACTGGGTCTGGAGATGGCCGCCCAGCCCGAGCTGGCGCGGCGCGCCGAGGAATGGCTGCAGGCGCTCCTTGACTGCGCCAACTCGGGGCCGGCCGGCTGGCTGGATCTGAGTCGTGACCTGGCCGAGC
Organism: Candidatus Dormiibacterota bacterium; assembly: GCA_003164475.1. The sequence goes on from PLTL01000382.1 coordinate 5,396, forward strand.
GGGGCACCGACAAGCAGCTGGCCGTGGGAGCGATGCGGGTCTGGGCCAGCTTCCTTCGGGACTGCTGCTGCCTGGCGGTGGGCGTCCCCGAACTGGCGCGATGGCCAGCCCAGCGGGCGGCCGCAGCCCGTTGGGCGGAGCAGCTGGGGCTGGACGGCTGCGCCAGGCGATACGATCTGGCCCTGGACGCCCTATCCCGGCTCGCCGAGAGGGCGACACCGCGACTCGTCCTGGACCGGTTCCTGCTGCTCACCTTCGGAAGTGACCCCCCGGGTCCGACCTCCGGCGAGCCCCAGGCCGCCCTCAGTGGGAGTGACCGGAGGTGAAGGTATGCCGGTAGCGGTGGGGGTCAAGTTCCGCCGGCAGGGACCCTTGAACTTCTACGCCCTCGGGGGCGAGGAGGTGATGCCGGGTACCCAGATCGTGGCCGAGACGGCCAGGGGCATGGAGATCGGCGAGGTGGTGATGGCGGCCACCGAGATGGACCAGCGCATCTTGCCCCACCCCATCCCCCGTCTGCTTCGGAGGGCTACCCCTGAGGACCTCGCCCGCCGAAGCGAGCTGGACGCCCGACTGCCCGAGGTGACGAAGCAGGCGAGGGAGCTGATCCAGGAGCGCGAGCTGCCCATCAAGGTGGCCCGAGTCGAGATCAGCTTCGACGAGTCCCGGATCCTCTTCGACTTCACCGCCGAGCGCCGGACCGACTATCAGGACATCGCCAAGGAGCTGGCCAGCCGGCTCCGCTGCCGGGTCGAGCTACGTCAGGTAGGGGCCAGGGACGAGGCCCGTTCCGAGGACGGATACGGTCCCTGCGGCCGCCGGCTCTGCTGCTCCTCCTGGCTCAAGGAGTTCGTGCCGGTCACCATCAAGATGGCCAAGGAGCAGGGACTTCCCCTCAATCCCACCCGGCTCAATGGGATGTGCGGCAAGCTCAAGTGCTGTCTTCAGTACGAGAACGAGCAGTACGTGGACCTCAAGCGCCGGCTCCCGCTGCCCGGCAGCTCGCTGGAGGTGGAGGGCCAGACCGCCACCGTGACCGAGATCAACGTGGTGCGAGAGCAGGTCCTGGTGACCCTCAGCGAATCCGGGACGGTGCTGGCGGTGCCGGCCGCTGGCCTTGTCCAGGAGCCACGTCCCCGTGGGGAGGGGGGGTCGGGAGGCCGACGTCGTCGCTCCCGGTCCCAGGGGGGTCCCGCCCGCTAACGCCGCTGCCGGGAGCGCCGCAGCAGCAGCACCGCCACCCCGGTCGTGACCGCGGCCAGCACCACTGCGGCTGGAAGCTGCCGCCGCCAGCGCCTGGCGGGCAGGACGATCTCCACCCTGGAGCTGCTCCGGTCGGGCGGGGTCGGGCTCACCGGGAAGGATGGCTCCGGCTGGGCCGTGGCGGCGGCCGGCTCGGGCACGGCGGTCGGGTGCTCCCGGGCCGTCGTCCCCTCCAGCTCCAGGGTGAGCGCCCGCCGGAACTTGGCCAGAATGGACTTGACCACCCGGTCCAGCTCGGCCGGGGAGGCGTCCGCCAACCGGCCCCGGCCCTCGACCAGGACGGTGAGGCGCAGGTCAGTGCTGCCCTCGGGGTTATCCCGGAAACGCGCCCGCACCTCCGCGTGGGCCCGGCCCGTGCCCCGGACCTCCTTGCCGCTCAGGGTCCAGGTGAGGTGCCGCCCCTCCTCCTCGATGTGCTGGCGGGCGTAGCCGCGGTAGGTCAGGGAGTGGCTGGCCAGAACGATGCGAAGGGTTCCTCGGCCACCCGGGCCCACGGTCAGCCCAGGGGTCAGCCCCAGCACTGCGCGGTGGTCAACCAGCAGTTCCCAAGCCGCTGAAGCCGGACCGGGCAGGGTGAATGTCTCGATTACGGTCAATTACTGTCCTCCACGACTCCGGGCCGAGGCTGGGGGCGGCGGCTCGTCGCTGGGACCCCATCCGGGGAGGTGTCCGCTCCGGCTCGGGATCGGCCCGGGGGGCTGGGTGGGTGGCAACGGGGACGCGTAGTTGAGGATCTCCGCCAGCGACCGTCCCTGAGACTCCTTTCGGACCACCATGGTCCGTCCCAGGAGGTCCTCGGGGGCGCGGTGGTCGTGCCGGAAGAGGATCACCAGGGTCCCCCAGATGTACTCCGCCAGCCAGAGCAAGACACCGATCACAGGAACCAAGAGTGGCACCCAAAAGACCAGCGATCGGAGCACAGCGTCCCGGGGAGTGATCGCGCTCCCATCGACGCGGGTGATGCGCAGCCCCATCGCGAGCTTGCCCAAGGTGGCGCCGGTGCCCAGGTACATGCCTATCAGATAGATCGCCGTGATGGCCTCGGAAGCGTACAGGAAGTGGCTCAGGACCACGTTGGCCTGGCTGCTCAGGGTGATGTAGGTGTGATTGGTGGCGAGGTGGGTGTCCTTGGAGTGGGCTTCCATGAAGGTGGCCAAGCGCTGGAACTTGTGGCCCATCATGACGACCCCCAAGATCACCTGAGGGACCAGCAGGACCACAAAGTCAAGGACCGCCGCTGCCAGCCGCTCGCCGGACGGCAGCGCCCGGGCGCCTCCGGTCATCGCGGCGGGACTCTGGTTCATGGTGGCGACGTCTCCCGGGGCGGCCCAGCCGGATGGCCGGTGCTCCCCGCCCAGATTCTAGGGATCACGAGGGGCCAGTTTCGATGCCGCGGCTGATGGACCGGTAACGGTTCTGGGACAAGAGGATCTCCGGGACCGCTTTCCGCCTATTCTGCCCCCATGCAGAAGCCCGACACGGGGCTATGGCGTCGGCTGCCCAGCGCTGCCACCTCCTGGGTGGGGTTCTGGGTGAGCCGGCGCGTCCGGAGAGGTTCCTCAGGACAGGGGATGGTCGAATACTCGCTGATCTTGCTGTTGGTCGCGCTAGCTATCTTCGTCATCTTCGTGACGCTCGGTCACCGAGTCTCGGATCTCTACTCCAACATCAACAACGGGCTCAACACCGCCGCCGGCTGACCTGTCTTGGGGGCCCTCCGGGCCTCTGCTATCCTGAGATCGCGCCGCCTGGCAGCGGGGTGTTCCCGGTGTCCTGAGGCGGGCGCGAGGAGTTCAGGCCAGGATGACCTACGTGATCGGAGAGACCTGCGTCGACGTCAAGGACAAATCCTGCGTTGAGGTCTGCCCGGTGGACTGCATCATCGGTGCCGACGAGGACCGGATGCTCTTCATCGACCCGGAGGAGTGCATCGACTGCGGCGCCTGCGTCGACCCCTGTCCGGTCGACGCCATCTACGCCGAGGAGGACCTGCCGGTGGAGTGGGTGGACTTCACGTCCATCAACAAGCTCTACTTCTCCGACGCCGATGAAGCCCGTGCCCAGCTCAACGTCAAGGTCCCGGGGGCAGTTCCCCCCAGCTGAGACGTGCGGGCCAGATTTGGGCCTCTCCCACAAGGTGGGCGCCACCTCCCTTAGGTAGGGGTCCCGATGCTCAGGCGCAGCCGGGATGCTAGGCTGCGGCTTTTGGGCTGGGGAGAGACCCCATCGGCAGGGAGGACGTTTATGGTGATGGCCGTCGAAAGGGACCGTGAGTCCACGTCCAAGGCCGATCCCCAGCGGGTGATCGCCTTCGCCAGAGAGCAGGGGATCAAGTTCGTCGATCTCAAGTTCAGTGACCTTCTAGGCCAGTGGCAGCACTTCAGCGTGCCGCTGGCGGAGTTGACCGAGTCGCTCTTCGCCGAGGGGATCGGCTTCGACGGCAGCAGCATCCGGGGGTTCCAGCAGATCCACGAGAGCGACATGCTCCTCTTCCCTGACAGTCGGACCATGTTCGTGGACCCGGTCCTGGAGGTGCCGACCTTGTCGCTCATCTGCGATGTGGTCGACCCGTTGACCAAGGCGCGCTACAGCCGCGACCCCCGCTTCGTGGCCCACAAGGCCGAGGCCTACCTGCGCCAGACCGGGATCGCCGACACCAGCTACTGGGGGCCGGAGCTGGAGTTCTACATCTTCAACTCGATGCGGTTCGACCAGACCATGAATGAGGGCTACTACCACATCGACTCGGTGGAGGGGATCTGGAACAGCGGCCTCGCCGAGGTGCCCAACCTCGCCTACCGGCCCAAGGCCAAGGAGGGGTACTTCCCGGCGCCCCCGGTCGACAAGCTCCAGGACGTACGCAGCCGCATCGTTCTGGCGCTCCAGGATGCCGGGATCGAGATCGAGGTCCACCACCATGAGGTGGGCACCGCCGGCCAGACCGAGATCGATATGCGCTACGACAGCCTGGTCGCGATGGCCGACAAGGTGCTGGTCTTCAAGTACATCGTGAAGAATGTCTGCCACCGCGAGGCGCTGGTGGCCACCTTCATGCCCAAGCCGCTCTTCGGNNCGCTGGTACATCGGCGGCCTGCTCGCCCACGCCCCGGCGCTCCTCGCCTTCGCAGCTCCCACCACCAACAGCTACCGACGGCTGGTGCCCGGGTACGAGGCCCCCATCAAGCTTGCCTACAGCGCGCGCAACCGGAGTGCCTGCATCAGGATCCCCACCTACAGCGAGAAGCCCCGGCTGCGCCGGCTCGAGTTCCGCTCCCCCGACCCGACCTNNCCTACCTGGCCTTCGCCGCCATGCTCATGGCGGGGTTGGATGGGGTCCGCAACCAGATCGAGCCGCCCTCTCCGATCGAGGCCGATCTCTACGAGCTGGAGGGGGACAAGGCCAAGGCGATCAAGGATCTGCCCGGGAGCCTCGAGGAGGTGCTCGACGCCCTGGAGAAGGACCACGACTTCCTCTACGAGGGAGGGGTGTTCACAGAGGACGTGGTGGAGACCTGGATCGCCATCAAGCGGGAGCACGATGTGGACCCGGTCCGGATCCGTCCTCACCCCTACGAGTTCATGCTCTACGCCGACTACTGAGATTTCAGGGACCGCCGTCCCGGGAGGGCCCGGGGCGGCGGGGCCCCGCCGGAGAGGTTCCAGCGGGGCGGGGGGGAGGCGTCACATCGGCAGGGCTGGAGACGGGATCGCTCCGCCCATAGCCGCAGGCTGAGACTATCCGGCCCGGCCGCCCTTGGGGCGTTTGGTCATCGGCTCGCTACGACTGTGATCGGATCGTGACCCGTGCCAGGGCCGCCAGCCCGGTCAGGCGGTTCCCGGGGTCGCCGCCGGTGCGTTGGGGGCGGTTGGGCGATGGGTCACGACCGCGGTCACCCCGAGCAGGATGAGCGCCCCGCCGAAGAGGGTGGCAATGGAGGGCCTCTCGCCCCTGATGAGCACGGCCAGGCCGGTCCCGACCAGGGGCTGGATGAAGAGCAGGGGGGCGATCGCCCCCGGCATCACCCGCTTGAGGCCCCAGAGCCAGGCCCAGTAGCAGAGGGCGGTGCTGACCAATCCCAGATAGCAGATCCCCACCCATCCCCAGGGGGTGAGGCCGGGCCAGTCCCTGACTGCCAGCGCGGCCAGGCCGGCCGGCCACCAGGCGACCAGGCTGCCGGTGACGACCGCCGCCGTGATCAGGAAGGGCGGGTAGCGGTCGACCACGGTCTTCCCGATCACCGTGAACCCGGACTCGAGGAGAAGCGACGCCACCACCAGCAGGTTGCCCACGCTCTGGGATCCGGACAGCAGGCTGGGCGCTCGGAGCCCACCCTCGACCACCAGGTAGACACCGAATCCGCCCAGGAGCAGGCCGGCCGTCTCCGGGCGCCGGATCCGCTCGTTCAGCACCGCGATGCTGAGCAGGACGGTGGCCAGCGCCTCGGCGGCGATCAGCAGCGCGGTGTCGGTGGCGGTGGTCAGGCTGAGCCCCAGGTACTCGAGGGCCTTGTTGCCGACGAATCCCAGAGCGCACATGGCGACCAGCCGCCAGCGGTCCCCCCGGTTCCGGGGCAGCAGATGGCGCTGGCGCCAGAGGACCGGCAGCATCACCAGTGCGGCGATGGTGAAGCGGAGCATGTTGATGCTGGCGAAGGGCCAGGTCGCCAGGGCCGCCTTGCCCGCCACGTAGGAGCCTGCCCAGAGGCAGTTGGCTCCGGCCAGGACCAGCAGCGCGCGCTGCCGCCCGGACATCAGCTCAGTTTGCTTGCAGCCAGCGCTCGAGAGCCGCCAGCGGGGGGCTGCCGGCGGCCAGGACCCGGCGGTGGAACGCCCGGAGGTCGCCCCGCTGGCGGCTGAGCCACTCCTCCCGCCAGCGCAGAATCTGCAGCTTGCCCAGGGTGTAGACCAAGTACAGCGGATCGTAGGTGCCCCGGGCCGCCTCGCGGCGGGCGGGTAGCTCCTCCATCCCAACCCGGCCCATGAACAGCCGGGTACCGTCCTCCACCTGCCAGCCATCCGCATGCAGTCCCACCGCGGTTCGGTAGCGGCAGGCTCGCAGCAGCGCCTCCTCGATCTGGGAGAGCCGGAGGATGGGATCGGCCTCCGCCAGCCCCGCCTCGATCATCAGCAGCTCGGCGTAGTGGGCCCACCCCTCCCCGAATCCTGGCGTCCAGAAGAAGCGGCGCAGGTCCGAGAAGAGGTGGCGGGAGTAGAGGTACTGGACGTGGTGCCCAGGGTAGACCTCGTGGACGCTGATGTTCTTGAGGGTCGCCCGATTCATGTAGCGGAGCCACTCCTCGGTCTCCTGCCCTTTCCAGCTCGGTTGGGGGACGGTGACGTAGTAGATGCAGGGCAGCTCCCTGGTCTCGAGCAGGCCGACCCCCTCGTAGGCGGCGCTGACCCAGGCGGTCATGAACCCGGGGCTCGGTCGAACCTCGCAGTGGGGACCCTCGGGGATCGGGACCTCACCGTGCCGCTCGACGAACCCCCGGAGCTCCTCCAGCAGGCTGGCGGTGCCCGGAATCAGATCCGCCTCGGCGAAATGGTTGCGTTCCTCGTCCCCGCGAACGTCCGCCAGATCTCGGCCGCCGAACTGGTCGGTGAGCAGCCGGTTCCGCTGCTCCAGCAGCGACTCCAGCTCCGAGTCCGCCTCCTGGCGAAGCTCGGCGACGGACCGCTCGACGCCCTCCTGAAGCAGCAGCATCTGCACCAGCCGCTCGGGTCCGAGGGAGGCCTGCTGATGGGCGTCGGGACGCCGCCGCTCGAGCTCGGCCACGATCCGGTCCAGGACCTCCTCGCCCAGCTGCGCCGCCCGTCCCACCCGCTCCCTCAGCTGGGGCTCCCCCAGGTCGCCCGCCGCCCTGGCGATGTCGTCCCTGAAGAAGTTGCGCTGGCCCTCCACACCCTCCAGGGCCAGCTCGATGAGCGGTCCGGCGAGGTTCGGCTCCAGCATTGAGAGCGCCGTCTCCGCCCACTCGGGCGCCTGCTCCAGCTGCTGGCAGAGGCCGGACATCCGCTCCGCCAGCGGGGCGTAGTCCCGGAGCAGGTATCCGCCCACGTCCAGCGGCGAATCGCCGTCCAAGACGGAGGTGGGGTCGGTGAAGGGCCGTCGCCGCACCTCGAGGTCGAAGAGCTCGCGCTCCACGGTGCTGCGGGCTATCTCCAGGTCGAGGCGAAGGTCGGGGTCACCGCCGGGGTCCGCCTGGTGAAGCTCTTCCCTGAGCTTGGCCAACTCCTGGCAGCGGCGGGCCTCTGCGGCTCCGCCGGTCTCCGCCACCAGGCCATCCTTCTCGTGGTCGCCATTGGCGCGGGCCAGGGCGGGGTGGGCTCGGAACTGGTCCCGGACCACTTCGGCTAGCAGTCCGACTGCCGCTTCTCGACCGCCCTCCCCGGCCGGAGCCTCAGCCAACCGCCTGAGCCTGGTGCTGGGTCGCTTCACGGGGCGCCTCCAGCGCCGAGATGGCGGCCTCGGCCACCCCCTGGGCGGTGAGGCCGTACTCGGCCAGCAGCTCGCCTTGGGCCCCGTGGGGCAGGAATTGGTCCGGGAGTCCCACCTGGCGCACGGGCCGGAGCACGCCCTGGCCGGCGAGGAACTCCAGGACCGAGGCGCCCAGTCCGCCGCGGACGGTGTTGTCCTCCACCGTGACCACCGCCCGGTGCTCTTGGGCCCAGCCGGCCAGCCGGGGATCGGTGGGCTTGACGAAGCGGGCGTTGACCACCGAGGCGGAGATCCCGTCGGCGGACAGCAACTCGGCTGCGTTCTCGGCCACCGCCACCATCTTCCCGGCGGCGCAGATCAGGACGTCCGTCCCTCCTTCCCGCACCATCTCCCAACCGAAGTTGGGCAGGGGCCGGAGGTCGATCACCCGCTCGGCTACCGCTCCCCTCGGATAGCGGATGGCGAAGGGGCCCTGATGGGCCAGTCCGGTGGCCACCAGCCGGCCCAGCTCGGCGGCATCCCTGGGGGTGGCCACCACCATGTTGGGGATCATCCGCAGGTAGCTGAGGTCGAACATGCCGTGGTGGGTGCTGCCATCGGGACCGGTCACCCCGGCCCGGTCGAGGATCAGGGTGACCGGGAGGTTGTGCAGCCCGACGTCACAGATCAGCTGGTCGAAGGCCCGCTGCAGGAAGGTCGAGTAGAT
>PLTL01000081.1 GCA_003164475.1 Candidatus Dormiibacterota bacterium
AGGGCCGCCTGGTGCTGGCCGACGCTCTGGGATACGCCGCCGAGAAGGGAGCCACCCACCTGGTGGACGTGGCCACCCTCACCGGCGCAGCCGTGGTCGCGATCGGCTACCCGGTGACAGCGGCCATGGGCACCAGCCGTGAGCTCCTGGAGCAGCTCCGCCGGGCCGGCTCTCTGGCCGGGGAGCGGATCTGGGAGCTGCCGCTCTTCCCCGAGTACGACGTCGCCCTCGCCTGCGACATCGCCGACATGCGCAACACGTCCGGGACCTCAGCCTCCGGCTCCATCAACGGCGGAGTCTTCCTGCGCGAGTTCACCTCGGGTCTGCCCTGGGTACACCTCGACATCGCCGGTTCCGCCTACCACACGGATGCCCTCTGGGACTCCATGGTGCCCAAGGGTCCGGCCGGGGTCATGACCAGGACCTTTGCCCACCTGCCCTTCCAGATGGTCTAGGAGGAGCTCTCCGTCAGTTCGTACCGAGCCGGCGCATCGCCGTCCATCTCCCGTACCAGCCCCTCTCGCTCCAGCTTGATCAGGTGGGTATGCACCGTGCCGGCCGCCATCTCCAGGACTGGGTGTGGGTAGGCCGCGTACAGCGGTGCGACCAATTCCGAGACGGTGGCCGGACCTCGGCGCAGCTGGCGGAGGATTTGCGCTTCGCGCCTGAGCCGGTGCTGGATCAGGCCTCGGACCGCGGCGTCGCCGTCCTCCAGCGCCTCGCCGTGCCCGGGCAGCAAGTGGAGCGGACCCAGCCTCAGGATCCGCTCCAGAGAGTGCAGGTAGGCGGTCATGTCCCCGTCGGGCGGAACCACCAGGCTGGTCGTGCCCTGGAGGACCAGGTCCCCGGTGAAGAGCCATCGTTCGGTCGCGTCGAAGAAGCAGAGGTGGTCGGAGGCGTGTCCCGGGGTGTGGACCGCGATCAGCTCACTCGAGCCCACCAGCAGCCGGTCCTGGTCATGGAGGGGCAGCTCCCCCGGTCGCTGGGCCCGCCGGTGGTGGACCGCCAGAGGAGCTCCGGTCAGCTCGCAGAGCCGGGCTGCGCCCGCGACGTGGTCCTGGTGGTGGTGGGTACAGGCCACCGCGGCGACCGGCCCCAGGCGCGTCGCGGCCTTGACCACCTGGGTCAGGTGGGCCTCATCGGCAGGGCCCGGATCGATCACCAGGCTCTCGCCGGCGCCGTAGATCCAGGTGTTGGTCCCAAGCCCGGTGAGGGGGCCGGGATTGGGCGCCCGCAGCACCACCACCTCCCTGCCGCCTGCCACTCAGCCGCGTCCCCCCTCCGGCCTGGGGACGGACCTAGCCGTGACGCCGGAATCGAAGGCCTCAGCCGGCGTCGTGGTCGGGCTAGCTCCCGACCGTGCCCCGGATCTGGCCAGGGTGGCTCAGGGAACCGCTTCCCCGCGCTCGGAGAAGCTGAGGATCTGGCGGGGGTGGACCAGGGCGAAGGAGCGCTGGATCGTGACCCTCTCGTGGGTCAGCGCTGGCAGCCAGACCGCGTTGAGATTGCGGACCGGGAGAAAGTCGTCGACACTGCGCTCAAGGGTCTCCCTCAGGCTCATACGTGGCTCCAGGAAGACGTCACAGACCAGCGAGAAGGTGTCGATCGTCAGAGCGACCTGGCGGGCCACCTTGGTCTCCAGCAGCGCCCGCCGACCCCCATGATCCGCCGCCGACTCGCTGATGGGGACGACCATCAGCAGCGAGTGCTTGGCCACCATGGCGGCATCCTCGACGGTGCTGATGACCGGATAGGTGCTCGCCAATGGCTCCAACGTCAGGTGGTGGATCTCCAAGTACTCGGTCATGCGGTTGACGACATCGGTGAGCCGCAGCGGCGGGACCACCTCGATGTCACCGCTGAGCTTCAAGAAAGAGCTGAAAATCTCAACTCTCTCCCAGTTCTCCACGCCGCGGCAGTATACGGGAATCTTCCCCATCTCAGAGAGGGCACGTTCCAGATGACGCTCAGTCTTGATATCGCCCCGCTTCGCCAGGCTCTCGCCGACTGCCCGGTACCCCTGCGCCTGTGCGCGTACGCCCGGGTTGGCAGCACGCAGGACGTGGTCGCCCGGGCCGCTCTCGGTGGTGCCCCGGAGGGGCTGGTGGTGCTCGCCGGGGAGCAGCTCTGGGGCCGGGGACGGGCCGGGCGGAGCTGGATCGCGCCCGCGGGCAGCTCGCTGATGTTCTCGATCCTGCTGAGGCCGCGCCGCGCCGAGTCGGAGTGGGGGACCCTCAGCCTGGTGGCCGGGCTGGCATTGGTGGAGGGTCTGGCTCTGGCGGGCGGGCCCCAGGCCCGGCTCAAGTGGCCTAACGACTGCCTCTGCGGCGAGCGCAAGCTGGCGGGAATCCTCTCCGAGTCTGGAGCCGGCGGGACGGCCGGCCGCGCGGTCGTTCTGGGGGTGGGCTGCAACCTCGTCTTCGAGGGGGTGGAGCTGCCCGCGGAGCTGCGCCGGACTGCCACCGCCTGCGATATGGAGGGTGCCCCAGTGGAGCGGCTCGGGCTGGCCGAGTCGGTACTGCGACGGCTGGCGACCCGCTACCTGGAGTGGGAGGAGACTGGTTTCGCCGGGCTGCGGGAGGCCTGGCTCCAGCACGCCGCGTGGCTGGGCGAGGAGGTCCTGGCGGTGGCCGGCGACGGGCCGGTGCGGGGCCGGGTGGCGGGTGTCTCCGAGACCGGTGAACTGGTCCTGGGTGGCGCCGGCGGCCAGATCGTGATCAGTGCCGGTGAGCTCACCCTGGCAGGGGGTCCCTCCCTGCGCCGCCCCGATCAGCGGCCCCCGCTCTCCCGGCGCTAGAGGGGAGCCTCCCCGCTCGGCCTTGAGTGGGACCCGAAGCCATCCTTCCGGCCCGGCGAGGTGCTGTCCGGGCAGAGCGCGGCTGAGATCGGCTTCATCTCCTGGCATCTTGACGCCCCCCGGGGTCCGACCTAGGATTGACTCGGACGTACCAGCTTTGGTCGGGGCGCCCGGCCCTTCCCGACCAGAGGATTCAAGGGAGAGACTTTGCCGACCATCTCTGAAACCTCCCGCGAGATCTCCAAGCTCTACGAGTCCGACCACGTCGAGCGGCGTGAACGCGACGCTCGGCGCAACAAGATCCTGTTCATCGATCGGCTGCTGAACGAACTGGAGCAGCTCAACATCGCTGAGGAGCTTGTCGTTCCCCCCTCCTTGCGCAACCAGTGCCGCCGCTTCCTCTCCAAGGAGGGTCACCCATTGGGGCGGCGCCGGGCCGAGGAGGTCTCGATCGCCGAGTGGATGGATGCCCTCTACGACGTCCAGGACGGCCTGATGTTCACCATCGGCGACGAGGACGAGTAGGCTAGATTCACGCTGAGCGGACCGCTCCCGCGGGGCGATGCCGCTCTGGCCGTCTTGGGCCCCCATAGCTCAGCGGATAGAGCGCCGGCCTCCGGAGCCGGGTGCGCAGGTTCGAGTCCTGCTGGGGGTACCAGAGACCCTGCGGGGACCGCCCGGAGGGCCGCGCCAGCACAGTTCGCTCAGTGCCGCCTCTCGCCCCCGGGGCACCCTGCCGGAGATCGATTTGGCCCCGCCGGCAGCCGCGCCTGGCTGGCCATGGCGGGTGGCCTCCCCGCTCGCTTGACTCCAGTTCGGAGATCGGCTGAGCCCTGCCCCCACCATTCCCGCACGGGACACCGGCCAGGTAGCTGCCATCGATGCCCCGGCTTCAGGCTGTCGATGGGCTCCCGCCATCCAGCATCGACTGCGACGTTGCCGCCGGCAGCCCGGCCTGCCGACTGAACCGCCGGTCGCCACGGTCCCCAGCTGGTACAGAACCCCTCGGACCCAGCGCCTGGTGGAGATCCGGGGCCCCGCACCCGACCGGCGCGCCGCCGGCCGATCGGATGGGTCCCAGCCCCTGCCAGGCGCGCCATTTCACAGTCCCGGTTCTGCCTCGTCTCCTCCCGCAGTGGGTCCCCGGCGCAGTCCAGAAGCCCGACTGTCGGGTCACCCTTTCGGGACCTCGCTGGGTCCACCCGGAAGGCACGCAGCGACCCTTGTCGGTGGGATCTGGCCCTCCCCCCGCCCCCGCCTGTTCGACGGTCGTGGGCACCGACTATTCCCCAGCGGACCTGCTTGGGACCCGGACCGCTGCCAGGAGGGCCACCCGGTTTGCGGTCGGACCCCATTTCCAGGAGAGGGACGCGACGACCCCCACGATCGCAGCCGGTTACGGTCCCAGCGGCAGGGGGAGGGCGCGACGGATTTGGAGCTTGTCCATGAGGAGCGTGCTCGCCTACTGGCGCGGCCGAAGCAGGGGCCCTCTCAGGTAGGTACCGTCACGCTCCCGGTGGCGTGGGAGCCAGGCGACGGCGGGATCCTTGAGAGTTAGTCGGGCTCTGACCAGGGCGTGTCAGCGCAGCCCCCGGCTGGCCGCAGGAGTGCCCGCGGACACGCGTTCGGGAGGCCTTCCCCGTGGTCGAGGCCGTGCCGGAAGTGGCCAACTTCCCCGGCAGATCCGTTTCGGCGCGACCCGCTTACGACGCCGGTTGAATCGGCTGGCGCAGGATCGTCCGGAGATTCTCGGGCGCTGATGTGCGCGGGTCACCGAGGTAGATCTCGTGATGCCGACCGCGGGGACGCGACCCATGGTCGGCGATGGCTCGGTGCAAAGCGCGAACGCTGATCTGCTCGGTGCTGTACGGGCCGACGTGCATGATCTGGGCACTCGGGCCTTCCGCCCAGCGCTCGAAGCGCACAGCTTCCACGCCCAGGATGCCCTTCCTGTCCCTGGCTTGGCCGATCGCCTGAGCGATCAGCACCGCATCGATGGGCGGGAGCTGCACGATCATCGCTCGCCAACGCCACTGGTCCCAATCGGACTCGGCCATGCTCGCCGTGCCGGTGGCGATGCGCTCCATGGTCGCCTGTGCCTGGGCTCCCTCCACCCACCACAGGGCCTCGAGCGCCATTACCCGGGGTGCCTCACCCGTCGACTTCTTCAATGCGAAGTGGGCGCCATAGCTGACGGAGTAGAGCGCTTGAAGGGCTTCGGCGAACGCTGCACCACCCGGCGCACCACTTCCGTCGGTCATGACGAACCCAAACTCGGGCACGTCGACGAAGTCGACCTCTCCCTTGCGCACCTTGTACAGCGCGTCTACCAGTGGGTTGCCGCTGCGCTTAGTTGCCACGGCCCGCTAGTGTCCTGTACCGGAGATAACTGATAAAATA
>PLTL01000217.1 GCA_003164475.1 Candidatus Dormiibacterota bacterium
TCTTGGAGGCGCCCTCGTCTGCGGCGGAGTCCTCGCCGGGGACCGCCTCCTTCGACCCAGACTCCGGCTCCGCCCCGCGGTTGAGCCGGCGACCGTTCTCGATCGCCTCGTCTATGGTCCCCACCATCCGGAAGGCCTGCTCAGGCAGGTCGTCGAGCTTGCCGTCAAGGATTTCCTTGAAGCCGCGGACGGTCTCCTTGACCGGGACGTACTTGCCGGGCAGACCGGTGAACTGCTCGGCGACGAACATCGGCTGGGCGAGGAACTGCTGCACCCTCCGGGCCCGGTTGACCGTGAGCCGGTCCTCGTCGGAGAGCTCCTCCAGCCCCAGGATGGCGATGATGTCCTGGAGCTCCTTGTAGCGCTGCAACACCCGCTGCACCCCCAGGGCCACCTGATGGTGCTCCACGCCCACCGTCTTGGGGTCGAGGACCCGACTGAAGGAGTCCAGTGTGTCAACCGCCGGGAACAGCCCCAGTTCGGCGATGGAGCGACTCAGAGAGACGGTCGCCCCGAGGTGGGCGAAGGTGGTCTGGATGGCCGGGTCGGTGAAGTCGTCGGCGGGCACGTAGACCGCCTGCACCGACGTGATCGAGCCCCGATGGGTCGAGGTGATCCGCTCCTGGAGATCCCCCATCTCTGTCGCCAGGGTGGGCTGGTATCCCACCGCGGAGGGCATCCGGCCCAGCAGCGCCGAGACCTCACTGCCGGCCATCATGTAGCGGAACACGTTGTCGATGAAGAGCAGGACATCCGCCCCCTCCTCGTCGCGGAACTCCTCGGCCATGGTCAGGCCCGTCAGGGCGATCCGGAATCTCGCTCCCGGGGGCTCGTTCATCTGGCCGAAGACCAAGGCGGTCTGGTCGATCACCCCCGATTCATGCATCTCCCGGAAGAGCGCGTTGCCTTCCCTGGTACGCTCCCCCACCCCGGCGAACACCGAGTAGCCCGAGTGCTCCTTGGCGATGTTGCGGATGAGTTCCATGACGATGATGGTCTTGCCCACCCCGGCGCCTCCGAAGAGCCCGATCTTCGAGCCCTTGGCGAAGGTGCAGATGAGGTCGATCACCTTGAGGCCGGTCTCCAGGATCTCGGTCGAGGTCTCCTGCTCTGAGACCGTGGGAGGGTCGCGGTGGATGGGGAGCCGCTTCCGGCCCTTGAAGGGGGGGCCGTCGTCGATCGTCTCGCCGATCACGTTGAACATCCGGCCCAGGACCTCCTTGCCGACCGGGACCTCGATGGGCCCGCCGGTCGCGACCACCCGGTCGCCGCGACGCAAGCCATCGGTGGAAGCCATGGAGATGCAGCGGGCGACGTCGTTGCCCAGCTGCTGCTGCACCTCCAGCACCAGTCGCGGTCCCTCGCGGACGACCTCCAGGGCGTCATTGATATGGGGCAGCTGATCGGGTTCGAAGCCGACGTCCACCACGGCCCCGATGACCTGAAGCACGGACCCAGTGGCCTTCTTCGGTTCCACCTCCTCCGGCGCTGCCTCCTTCGGCTCCGCCTTCTTCGCGTCCGCGCTCTTCCGCGACGCCGGGACCTTGGCCTTCGCCATTACCACCTCCTCAACGGCGCGCCCCGCTGAGCGCTTCGGCGCCGCCGACAATTTCCATGAGTTCACGGGTGATGTTCGCCTGCCGCACCTTGTTGGCAGTCTTGGACAGATCCTTGATGACGTCTCCCGCGGCATCCGAGGCGTTGCGCATCGCCACCATCCGGGCACTGTGCTCGCTGGCCTGATTCTCCAGAACCGCCCGGTACACCTGGCTGACCACGTATTCCGGCATGAAGCGGTCCAGGACGTCGTGAGCGTCGGGCTCGTAGATGTAGTCCCCCTTGGTCTGCGGGCCCTGGTCATCGGGAAGGGGCGGAATGGGAAGCAGCTGCTCGACCTTGGGCACCTGGCTGAGCAGGTTCTTGAAGGACGAGTAGGCCAGGACCACCTCGCGGACCCCGCCATCCAGGTAGGCCGTGACCGCGGCCTCCACGGTCGGACGGAGCTGGTCCGGCTCCATCCGGTCGGGGAGCCCGACCTGTTGGTCGACGACCTCAAGCTGCCTGCGGTGGGCGAAGTCGACCGCCTTGCGCCCGATCGGGATCACCTGGTAGCGGGGGCCGAACTCCCGGCGCATCCAGGCGTGGGCCGCCCGGATGGTGTTGACGTTTAGGGCTCCGGCCAGCCCCCGGTCACTGGTCACCAGGATGAGCAGGCCCCCTCCCTCTTCGCGGGGCACCATGAAGGGATGGCGGTACTCCTGATCGATCTTGGCCACGTCCTGGGCCACCTCGCCCATGGCCACGGCGTAGGGACTGGCCCGCTGCGCCAGGGCCTGAGCCCGGCGCATCTTGGCGGCCGAGACCATCTGCATGGCCCTGGTCAGTTGCTCGATGTTGCGGACCGCCCGGATGTGGCGGCGGATGTCGCGAAGGGTGGCCATCGGGGCTCTCGCTACTCCTCGGTCGGGGCCTGGACCTCGCCCACGTCGAAGCCCTGGTTGAACTCGTCCAGCGCCTTGCGGAGCTGCTTCACCATGTTGTCGTCGAGGACCTTCTTGGTCTCGATCTCCCCTTCCAACCCCTGGAGGGTCTGCCCCGCATAGCGCCGGAACTGGGTGTCCCAGTCGCTGATCTTCTCGACCGGGATCTTGTCCAGGTAGCCGCCGGTGCCGGCGAAGATGGTCATCACCTGCTGGGCCAGGGAGACCGGTTCGTACTGATCCTGCTTGAGCAGCTCGGTGAGGCGCCGGCCCCGGTCCAGCTGGTCCCGGGTGGCCTTGTCCAGGTCAGTGGAGAACTGGGAGAAGGCCGCCAGCGCCCGGTACTGGGCCAGGTCGAGGCGCAGGCCCCCCGCGACCGTGCGCAGGGCCTTGGTCATGGCGTCACCGCCGACCCGGCTGACCGAGAGGCCCACCGAGACCGCGGGCCTGGTCCCGGCGTAGAAGAGGTCCCCCTCGAGGTAGATCTGGCCGTCGGTNNATGACGTTGGTCGGAATGTAGGCGGCCACGTCGTTGGCCTGGGTCTCGATGATCGGAAGAGCCGTCAGCGAGCCACCCCCCCTCTCGTCGCTGAGCCGGGCGGCGCGCTCGAGGAGGCGCGAGTGCAGGTAGAAGACGTC
>PLTL01000297.1 GCA_003164475.1 Candidatus Dormiibacterota bacterium
CGTCTACCACGTCGCCCACCAGGGGCTGGGCCAGTGGATGCGTCGCGTGGGTCAGAACCAGGAGATGCCGAACTTCACCCAGGCCCTCTACGACGCCCGGGAGCTGGCCATGGAGAGGATGCAGACCGAGGCTCAGCAGGTTCAGGCCGAGGGGATAGTGGGGGCCCAGATCCACGAGAACAACCACGGCTGGGGCAGCCACGTGATCGAGTTCTTCGCCGTCGGCACCGCGGTCAAGCCGACCAAGGCGGACCACCGGATCGCAGCCCCGCAGCTGGTCCTCTCTCTGGACCAGTAATTGGGGCTGTCCCCGGCCCCGACAGGCCCGGTAGCGCTCCTCTACGACGACCTCTTCCTCGCCCACGACAGCTGGGGGCACCCGGAGTCCGCGGCCCGGCTGACCGCGATCACGTCCCGCCTGCGGGGCGAGCCCCAGCTGGGCCCGGAGTGCTGGGGGACCGCCCTGCCCGCCGAGGACGAGCACCTGCTCCTGGTCCACCGGCCCCGGCACCTGGAGCGGATAAGGGAGCTCTGCCGAAGGGGCGGTGGCTGGATCGACTCCGACACCTACTGCGTCGCGTCCTCCTACCGGGTCGCCCTGGGCGCGGTGGGAGCCTCCCTGGAGGCTGTCCGGCTGGCGCTGACCTGCCCGGCGCGGCCTGCCTTCGCCCTGGTGCGTCCACCCGGGCATCACGCCACTCCCGAGCGGGCCATGGGATTCTGCCTCTTCAACAACGCGGCCATCGCCGTCCGCCAGGCCCAACGGGCTCATGGGCTGGAGCGGGTGGCGGTTGTCGACCTGGACGTCCACCACGGCAACGGCACCCAGGAGGTCTTCTACGACGACGGGGACGTCCTCTACTGCTCTCTGCACCAGTTCCCCCTCTATCCCGGCTCCGGGCGTGCGGAGGAGCGGGGAGAGGGGAGGGGAAGCGGGACCACCGTCAACGTGCCACTGCCTCCGGGCACGGGCCCAGAGCCCTGGTTGGCAGCGCTCCGGGAGCAGGTCCTGCCAGCCCTGCGCCGGCACCGGCCCCAGCTGATCCTGGTGAGTGCCGGCTTCGACGCCCTCGGCACCGACCCCCTCGCTCAGCTGGCCCTGGATCCCGCCGCCTACGGCTCCGCCGCGGTGGTGCTGGCCGACGTGGCTGCGGAGCTTGGAGCCGCCCCCATGGTGTGGCTGCTCGAGGGCGGCTACGACTTGGAGCAGATGCCGGAGGCGGTCCGGCTCTGCGCCCTCAGCCTGGCCGGTGCGCCGTCCTCACCCAGCTCCCCGGCGACATCACTTGGGACCTGAGGCACGCCGCTCGACCGCGCCGGTCTGGTCCCCACCATGCCCCGTCGTCGAGATCGCCAATCGGTCAGGGGGCCAGCGCCCGGCGCCCGCTGCTCGCAGGGGCGTGAGGCCGGGCGGAGCTCGGAGTGGGCGCCACCAGGGGGCCTGGCTCGAAGCCGGTGAGCTGGGGAGCGATTGGTCGACCCCGCCACGGCCTCGAACTGACCATCACCATCCTCACCGACCCCCACCGTGGCTGCGCCCTGGCTGACACGGCCCGGTCGATGGGCAGCGATGTCCCGGGGGCTCTTCGTTCACCAGTTGCCTGGGCCCGGCCGCGACTGCGAAGCTCAGGACACCATCAACTCAAGCCACGGGAGGAGCCATGAGCCCGGTCGTCAGCGCAGGAACGCCGTGGGAGAGAGTCGCCCCCTTCGACCTGGCAGGCGCGTTCACCATGCCGGTGGTATCGCCGATCAGCGACCGGCCACCCTATCGCTACCAGGACTGCCAGGCCGTGAACATCCTGTTCAGGACCGATCCCAAGGCCTTGGAGGAATTGGTCCCGGCTCCGCTGGAGGTGGATCCCCATCAGCCATCTGTGCTGTACATCGGCCATTTCCAATTCGTCGACTGGGATCTGCCCTACAACGAAGCAGGGCTGCTCGTGCCGGTGAGGTGCGCAGGCAGGCCCGCCGGGTCCTTCGCGGTCGTCCTGTACTTGGACCAGGCCAACCCGATCGTTGGCGGCCGGGAGCTTTATGGCTGGCCCAAGAAGGATGCCGACCGAATCCTCTTCGACGAGGAGGACGGGAAGATCAGCGCCCAGGTGACGAGGTACGGTAGGAAGATCATCCAGCTGAGCCTTGAGGTGCAGCTGCAGGTTGACCCCATCCCCGAGCGCTCGGCGAGCCCCATCTACTTCTTGAAGTTGATCCCATCGGTGCAGCGGGACGCCCCGCCCGATGTTCTGAAACTCAACTCCACGGTCATCGAGCCCGATGTCATCAAGGATCTGCGGGTGGGCAGGGGGACCTTGGAATTCGGGGATTCGCCGTTCGATTCATTCCTGGCCAAGATCCCTGTCCAGGAGGTTGTGTACTCGGAGGTCATAGTTCACGATTTCACCCTGGGGTACGGGCAAGTCGTTGTCGACTATCTGGCGGCCGCGGCAGTGTGAAGATGACCGTCGCGCACTGCCGTCGTGAACGAGGATCTCCCCCAGGGCCTCGGCCGGGGCGACCGCAGAGGATTGGGTGCGGCACCCGGGGCGCTGGCCGCGGAGTGCGCCCGCCGCTGATCCTTCAGGGAAGAGCCCCTGCGGCCTCCACCAGTGCGGGGATGAGCTCGCCGAGGGGGTCGCGGAACACCGCGTCGGCCAGGGCGTCGTAGGCGGTGGGTTGGGCGTTGGCGATCACCAGCCGGGCCCCGGACTGGAGCGCCAGGGCCGGTAGCTCGGCAACCGGGAAGACCTGGAGCCTGGTCCCCAGCGCCAGGAAGAGATCGCAGCGCTGGGCAGCATCCCGGGCCCGGGCCATGTCCTCGGCGCTGAGGGGCTGCCCGAAGGAGATGGCTGCCGACTTCAAGATGCCCCCACAGGTCCGGCAGGCCGGGTCGGCCTCCCCCTGGCGGACCCGCTCCAGGGCTTCAGCCATCGGGCGGCGGGCCCCGCAGTTGAGGCACACCACTTCGCGGAGGGAGCCGTGGATCTCAACGACCCGCTGCGGGGAGTTGCCCGCTTGGAGGTGGAGGCCGTCGATGTTCTGGGTTACCAGGGTGTCCAGCCGACCAAATCGCTCCAGCTCCGCCAGGGCCAGATGGGCCCGGTTGGGCTGCGCGCGGTGGGCAGGGTGCTCCAGCCGCGAGCGCCACGCGTCCGCCCTCACCGCGGAGCTGCTGAGGTAGTGGGCGAGCGTGCTCCGGCGTGCCGCCGCGGGATCCTTGGTCCAGACCCCCTGCGGCCCGCGGAAGTCGGGGATGCCTGACTCGGTCGAGATGCCGGCCCCGGTGAGGACGCAGACGCAGCCCGCCGCTCGGATCCAGCTGGCCACCTCCGACCGGGACGCCCCGGGACGCCGACCGGCGACCGGGCCCGGCGCCCTCTCTCCGCCGACCGGCAGATTCCGCTCGGTCAACGGGCCTCGCGTCTGGGCTTTGTCCCAGCCCCCTGCCCGTAAGCACCGCGGGCGCGGTGTTCAGCTCCGACCGCCTCTCGCCGGGTGCAGGGGCGCTCGGTGAAGGCACCGCGGTTGCCTGGGGAGCTGGGCCCAGGGGCCAGGTCCCCGCCTGCAGGGGCGCCGGCCAAGGTGGCTACCACGCCACCGAGAAGGGTCACCCGGCTCAGCTGGTCCTGTGCCGCCTCGCCCAGGGGTGCCCTCCCGGGGTGGGGATGACCGATCCGGTCAAGGGCAGCAGCAGAGGTCGTGCTCAGGAGCTCCTGGAGGGCACCGGAAACCAGGGGTCGCGGCCCCGGTCCCTGAGAATGGTCAGATGCTGGTTCCCATCCTAGAGGACGATCAGGATTACGCCGACGTCGGCGCTCACATCGTCGCCCAGGCGGCCAACCTGGAACCCAGGGTGGTGGGGGGGATGGAGCAGCTCTCCCAGCTGATCCGCCGGGAGCAGCCAGCGGCGATCGTGGCCGACTCCGCCCTGCTCCAGGGGGTGCGCGGGGTGGAGGCGATCCGCAGCATCACCACCGCCCCCCTGGTGGTCCTGTCCTCCGATCCCCTGGAGACGGTGCCCCTGATGGAGGCGGGGGCCGACTACGTGCTGGCCAAACCCTACCCCCCGGCGATGCTGCGGGCCACAATGCGGGCCATCCTCCGCCGGCGCCAGGTGGAGAGGCGCTCCGCCGGACGGATGCTGGAGGTTGGGGGGCTGGTGGTGGAGCCCGCCCGACGCAGCGCCCGGATCGAGGGCCGGCGCCACCTTCTCAGTCCCCGCGAGGCAGACCTTCTGGAGTACCTGGCGCTGAACCCCGGGGTGGTGATGAGCCGCCGCAAGATCATCGATGGAGCCTGGGGCGGTGACCCCAGCGCCACCGCGGCGTCCGTGACCATGTGCGTGCACCGGCTCCGGCTCAAGCTGGAGGCGGATCCCGGCCACCCCCGGCTGCTCCGAACCAAGCGCAGCGACGGCTACATGCTGGCGACGCCGCTCCTGCCCGCCCCTGACTCGGCGTGAGTGGGCGCGGCCCCGGCCCGGTGCTGCTCACCGGCGCCAGCGGCTTCGTGGGGGCGGCGGTGATGCGAGCCTTGGTGGCGGCCGGCTACCCGGTCCGGGCACTGGTCAGAAGGCCCCCGCTCTTCCGGCCCGCCGGGCGGGTGGAGACGCGCCAGGGTGACGTCACCGACTTTGCCTCGGTTCTGGCGGCGGCCCGCGGATGCCGGTGGGCCATCCATTGCGCTGCCGACTACCGGCTCGCCCTAGGGCCGGGCGATGCCAGCCGGATGATCGCGGTCAACGTCGGAGGCACCGCCAACCTGCTCCGGGCCTGCGCCGAGGCCGGGGTGCGCCGCCTGGTCCACTGCAGCACCGTGGGGACGCTGGATTTCCAGCGCACCGGCCGGGTCTGCACCGAGCTCGACGTGGCCACTTCGTCGGTGCATTTGCCCGGCCCCTACAAGCGGACCAAGTGGGCCGCCGAGCGGCTTGTCCTGGAGGCGCACTGCCCCGGCTTGGAGGTGGTGGTGGTCCAGCCCAGCACCCCGGTGGGCGGCGGTGACCAACGCCCCACCCCGACCGGGGCCACCATCCGGGACTTTCTGGGAGGGCGGATCCCGGCGGTGGTTGACACGGGGCTCAACTGGGTGGACGTGGAAGCGGTGGGCAGGGGTCACCTGCTGGCGCTGGAGCGGGGGCTGGCCGGTCGCTCCTACATCCTGGGAGATCGCAATCTCAGTCTGGCGCAAATGCTGGGCCGGATCGCCCAGATCGCCGGGGTCGAGCCGCCCCGCTGGCGTGTGCCCCTGGCGCTGGCATTCGCCGTCGCCGGCGCCAGCGAGGCCGCCGGAAGGTTGCGGCGGGAGCCGCCCGGGATCTCGATGACCTCGGTGCGGATGGCCGCCCACCCCATGTACGTGGATGCCCGCCGGGCCCGAGATGAGCTCGGCTGGGATCCTGGCGACCTGGACCTAGCCCTGAGGCGGGCGGTCTCGGAGCTGGGTCCCACGGCCTGGGGGCGGGTGGCATGAGCTTGCTGCCGCTGCTCTCCCGGTGGTACGCCTTCGGCCCCTGGCTCCTCATGGTCGGGGTGATCTGGCGCGAGTATGGCTGGCGTCGGGCCCTCCCCCTGGCTCTGGGAGGCTGGCTGATCGCCTTCGCGGCGGAGTGGTCGTCGACCTCCGGTCCGGGGATCCCCTTCGGGAGCTACTCCTACCGGGCGGTGGGGCTGGCTCACGACTGGCGCCTGCTGGGGGTTCCCCTGTTTGACAGCCTGAGCTTCACCTGGCTGGCGGCCTGCACGTATCTCCTGGCCGGTTGGTTGGGGGCGCGGGGGTACCTCCGGCTGCTTCTGGGCGCCCTGGCGATGGTTGCCATCGACGCCGTGGTGGACCCGGTCGCCCTCCGGGGCGCGCACTGGTGGCTGGGATCGATCTACTCCTATCCGGCTGGTACGGGGGTCTGGTTCGGGGTGTCCGCACTCAACTTCATCGGCTGGTTCGTGGTGGCCCTGGCTCTCCAGCTCTGGCTGCGGCTCTGTCTGGGCCAGGAGGGGCCCTCCTCCCGGCTGGCGGTCGGCACCGGGGCGGTGCTGGTGGCTGGGGTGATGGTCCAGAGCACGGTGCTGGCCGTGGGCCTCGGGATCGGCGCCAGCGCCGTGGTGGCGCTGGCGCTGCTTCTGGTCCTGGCGCTCCTCGCGCCGCTGGCGGACGCCCCGCCGGTGGCATCCCCGGCCCCGAAACTGGTGGTCGCCTGCGCCCTGCGCTCGGAGGCGGTCGCGGCCCGGCGGGCGCTGGGTCCAGGCTGGCGACAGGTTTCGGCCACGACCTGCTCCCGGTGGGTCAGCGGCCAGCGACCCGGGGTGGAGGTCTGGGAGACGGGGGTCGGCCAGCTGGCGGCGAAAAGGGCGGCCCGCCAGGCACCCGCTGCGGCTGTGATCCTGGTGGCCGGGGTGGGTGGGGCCTGCTCACCCGGGTGGCCCGTCGCGGCGGTGGGTGTCGCTGACCGGGTATTGGCACCCGACGGCAGCTGGCTGCGGTTGGACCCGACAGCCCACCGGAGGCTGTTGCAGGCTGGCGTGGGGAGGTCCGCTGTCCTGGCCAGCCGCGAGACCGCAGCTGACAGTGCCGGCGCTCGATCGGAGTTGGCCGCGGTGGGTGTCGACATCGTGGAGATGGAGACCGCAGGGTGGCTGGAGGTGAGACCCAGTTCGCCGGCGGCACCGCTGGCCGCGCTGCGGACGGTGATCGACACTCCCGAGGCCCCGCTGGGCCGGACCGTGGGTCTGGTCGCTCAGGGCGCCTCTGGAGCCAGCGTGGCGATGGTGGCTCGCCTGCTGCTGGCCCATCCCGGCAGTCTCACGGAGCTGGTCTCGCTCGGTCGGCGACAGAACCTCGCCCTCGCGGCCCTGGCGACCGCGATCGCTGCCGCCGTTCCCACCCTGATGGGCCAGGTGGCGACTCCCGCCCCCGCGGTTATCGCCCCCACTTCTGGGGGCGGCGGGACAGGAGCGCCTGGCTGATCGGTGGTCTGGGTGTCGCCGGCCCGCGGCTGGGTCTGGCAGCGCAGAGAGCGGCGTCCCGCGCAAGAGCACGCCGGTCTGCCGGTCCCAGTTCCAGATCCAGGGCCCCGACCAGCCCGGCCCGGGCCAGGGTCTCGTCCCACCCGGGGGCGTGAGGGTGTAGCTGGCAACGCTTCTGGAGGAGAACCAGCGCCAGCTCTCGGGATGGACCAGCGTGGAGATGGACGCCGTCACCAACGGCACCGCGGTCAACGGGTCCCGGCAAAGGGGCGTGAGCTCCTCGTGACCGGCCCGGCAGGGGCCGCGGCTGAGCCAGCTCTTGACCAACTCCTGGAGTACCCCACCACGCCCCCGCCCTGCTGGGCGGCCCTGAGGACGGCGAGGAGCAAGTGATGGGTGTGTATCCCGGTTGCCCCCGGCCCCCGGGTGCCCGGTGCAGACCCGCGGGCGACGTCCAGCATGGCGCCGACCAGGTCGACGCCCGCGTACCAGGCGTTGTTGGGCTCGACCAGCCGGGGACTGATGTCGATGAACGTCGGGCCCGCGGCACTCACGATCACGTCGGCCGAGGCCACCCGGCGAATGCCGTCATAGGCCGTCCCGATCCGCGGCTTCACGTAGGCGGGAAACCGGTCCCCTCCGGCCAATCCGATGGCGCCAGGAGGCTGGGGAAGGCCGAGGCGGAGGAGCGTGGTCATGGCCGACGCCTTGTCCTGCACTGCCGCCAGGGCCCGGAACGGTGGTACGGCCGTGACCACGCCGGCGGCCCCAAGGCGCTCAGGGACCGCGGCGAGCACGGCCGTCTGCTCCTGCGTGGGGAACAGCAGGTCGAAACTGCCGGTCGTGTAGGCCGCCAGGGCAGCCTTCAGCCAGCTGGGCGGACCTGACCCATAGGGGGGAACCGGGCGGACCCGGCCCACAGGGCGGGTGAACCGGCACAGGCAGAAAGGCTCCCGCGCGAGAGCCTCGAGGGTCTCGATGCCGTCACCATGCAGAGCGTGGCGGCCCGGCTTGGTGTGACGCCAATGGCCCTGTACCGCCACGTGGCCGACAAGGCCGACCTCCTCGATGGGATGGTCGAGCGGCGGCTCACCGAGCTCCCACCTCATGCCCCTGAGCTCTCCTGGCCCGAGCGGCTGTCGAGCACGGCGAGGGAGGTCCGCCACTGCGCACAGTGCCACCCCCGTGTGTTTCCGCTGCTGCTGCAGCGCCCGGCGACGACGCCCGGAGGGTTCGGGATCACCTCTACCCTGCCCTCAGGCAGGCTGGTGTGGATCCGGGCCACGTGACCCAGATCGAACGGCTGATCAGCACGGCGGTGCTTGGCTTCGCCGTGAGTGAGGTTTCGGGGCCCTTCCAGAACCACTCCCGCGAGGTCCTGGACGCTGACTTCGACCGGCTGCTCCAGCTCCTGGCGGTGTGAGTTGAAGTCGAGGCGGGACGCCGGGGAGCTCCGGCGCTCGCGCCCGGGCCGTGATCGCCACCCTCTGCCACGACTGCGCCGTACTCGGGGGCGGCCGATCCCGGTGGCGGTGCCCGCGCAGAGGTGGGCGAGGGCACACGGTGCTCGCAACCTGGCCATCGAGCCGAGCTGCCTGGGGGCGAGATGGTTCGAGGGCGTGCCGTCCACCAGGCGCGGACAGCCCTCGATTTCCGCTGATCCTGGCGGTCCGAGGTGGCGCTCGTCGGTCCGGCAGGGCCGAAGTCAGCCGGCCAGCAGGCTCTTGAGCTCCTTGGCGGTGTGCAGCTGGCCGTAGACCGCGCTCCCGACCTGGAACTTTCGCCCGCCCACTCCCAGGGTCCCCGCGTCGACGGGGTCGAACCCGATCTGATCGATCAGGCCAGCGACCACCCGTTTGGCCTCCGGGTCGTCAGCGGCAATGGGAATGGCGATCCGTTTCGGATCCCCTGGGGGACGGCCCATCTCGGCCAGCGACTGCCAATGAATGGCGTTGAACGCCTTGACCGCGCGGGCCCCGGCCAGGTACTGCTGCTGGAGTTCGCTGCCGGTGCTCTGGTCGTGGTCGAGCTGCTCGAAGTGCCCATCCCGCGCGGGGTAGTAGTTGTTGGTGTCGATCACGATCTTGCCCGTCAGCGCCGCCGCCGGCAGCTGCCGGTAGCGCCCGAAGGGGATCGAGACAATCGCCACCTCGCCAAACTCGGCAGCCTCCTCCGCGGTCACCGCCCGAGCGTTGGCGCCCAGCTGGGCCACGGTCTCCCTGAGTGTCTCCGGTCCCCGGGAATTGCTGATTGCCACCTGGTGGCCGGCGCCCACCAACAGCTGCGCCAGAGTTCCCCCGATGTGGCCGCTGCCGATGATCCCGATCTTCATCCTTCCACCTCCGGGCCCGCGGTTCCGCCGGCCAGAATCTCCGCCGTGCCGAGTCGCCGCGCGGGCAGAGCTGCCCCGTGGCTTGCATCCCCAGATCATCGACGGTCGGCGGCGGCGCCGGCTCAGACCATCCAACAGCGTACGGCCCCGACCGGCGGGGTCGGCGCCGGAGACCACTTCGCCGGACCTTCCCCCAAGTGGGGCGACGGGGTGGGATCCTGGCCCCTGCGGGTCGCCTGGCCGAGGAGCTCGGGCCGCCTCCGGCGGGGCTCGCCCAGAGCTCGGAGCTCAATTCGCCTGGGCCGCCAGGGCGGCGGCGCGCCCGCTGCGGACCGCCCCCTCCATGGTCGCGGGCCAGCCGGTGTCGGTCCAGCTGCCGGCCAGAAACAGCCCCTCGATCGACGTTGTGGGGCCAGGGCGGGCCGTCCCGGAGCCGGGGAAGGCGGCGAAGGTGGCGGCCGCCTCCCGGGTCACCCGGCTGTGGCGCAGCCTGGCCCTCCGGGCGGCCGGGAACAGTTCCTGGCAGAGCGCCCAGAGCCGGTCGGTCAGGGTGGCCTCGGCCACCCGCACCAGGCTGTCCGCGGCTGACAGTGAGACCGACGAGTGGTAGACGGGCTCCCCATCCATCGACCGTCCCGGCGCGCCCAGCGCCGACCGGTCGAAGAGCCACTGCAGGGGCGACCCGGGGGCCGCCACCACCGGGCCGGGAAGGAAGGGACGATCAGTGAAGAGGTGGAGGTTGACGATGGGGGAGCTGGGCAGGTTCGCGGCCGCGTCGACCTTGGGTTCACTGGTCCCTCTGGTGGCCAGCAGCCGCCGCGTCGCTCCGGCCGCGGTTGCCAGCACCACCAGGTCCGCCTCCAGTTCCTCGCCCTCGGCGCTGCGCACCAGGTGGACCCGCGAGCCCCCTTGGGCCAGCGCGGCGGCCCGCCAGTGCAGCCGCAGCTCCACCCCGCTCCGGCCCAGGCCCCGGCGGCAGGGCGGGTCGAGCCACCCGGTGAGGTCGGCGGCGGGCAGCCGCAGTGCGCCCGCCTCGGCCCCGGCCAGCAGCCCCTCCTGGATCACGTAGGCGGCCAGGGCGGCGCTGCAGCGCTCCAGGGCTACATTGCAGGCCGAGATGAGGAAGGGCTCCCAGAGCTGGGTCATGGCGAGGTCGTCCTGGCCCAGGCTCTGGAGCCAGGAGCGGGCCGGGACCGGATCCAGGAGCGACCTTTCGCCGGGTGGGAGCGAGCGCAGGGCCCTGGCCACCGCGAGGGTACGCACCAACTGCCGGGTGGGTAGCCCGGGCCAGCGGAGGAGCACTGGCAGCAGGTGGCCGGGCGCTGGCAGCGCCGCTGCCCGCAGCTCCCTGGTGACCCCGGTTCGGGGGTTGGCCACCACCAGCTCCAGCCGCTTCTGGCGAAGCCCCGGCTCGATCTCCAGGCGTCGGAGAAAGGCCTCCAGCTGGACGCAGCAGCCTAGGTAGACGTGCTGGCCGGTGTCCACCCTGCCGGCGATCGGGTCGGGGACCGAGCGGCAGAGCCCGCCCAGCACCGGCGCCCTCTCGACCAGGGTGACCCTGGCGCCCTGGTCAGCCAGCTCCAGAGCGGCCGCCACCCCAGCCAGGCCACCGCCCACCACGAGCGCGTCCACTGGAGGTTCCGCCAGGCTCACGGACGCATGGTGGCCGCGGCCCAGGCGCCCAGAGCGAGCCGGAGCTTGCGCCAGGGGCCCAGCGAGATGCGCTCTGACTGAACGTCGAAGCGCCTCCGCTCGATCTCGTCGAGGATGGCCATGTAGAGGGCGGCTAGCGCTGCCGGGCATCCCCTGGCCCTGCGGTCCACCAGGGGAACCAGC
Organism: Candidatus Dormiibacterota bacterium; assembly: GCA_003164475.1. The sequence goes on from PLTL01000297.1 coordinate 11,131, forward strand.
CGGCGGCCCTCACTGAAGAGCTGGCGGGCCCGGTCCACCTGGACAGCCATCAGCTGTCGGTAGGCCCCTGCCCTGGGACTCCGGTCGCCGAGGAGGAGGTCGTCCGGCCGGCAGCCGAAACGCTCCAACTCCTCCCGAGGCAGGTAGCAGCGGCCCCGCTCGCCGTCCTCCACGAGGTCGCGGAGAATGTTGGTCAGCTGCATCGCCTCGCCCAGCCGGACCGCCAGCTCGGGGACCCTTTGGTCGGTGTAGCCGAAGATCCTGGCGCTGAGCAGCCCCACAGCCCCCGCCACCCCGTAGCTGTAGCGCCGGAGATCCGCCTCGGTGGCGATCTCCAAGGGGTCGCAGTCGGCGGCGCACCCGTCGATCACCTCGTGGAGGTTGCGAGGATCAAGCCGGAAGCTCCGGGCGGCGTCCCAGAGGACCAACCACGCCGGGCCGGGCGGGGCCCCGGCCAGGGTGGCCTCCAACTGCGACCGGAACTGCTCCAGCTGCTGGCGCCGTTGGGCGGGGCTGCCCTCGCCGTCGGCGATGTCGTCGGCGACCCGGCAGAATTGGTAGACCGCGTGCAGCGCCTGGCGCCGGGAGCGGGGCAGCAGGCGGAAGGCGTAGTAGAAGTTGGCGGCGGCGGCCCTAACCTCCCGGCCGCACTCTCGGTGGGCGGCCCGAAGCTGCTGCGCCGAGGGAGCCTCGGCCGGTACCGCGGCGCTCAAGTCGCGTGCGGCGGAGCGGCCATCCGCCACGCCCAGGAGGCTCGCCAGACCGCCTGGCGCCGCCGGGCCGGGGTCAGCACCGCCTTCTCCGAGAAGACCCTGGGCCCGGCCAGGAGGGCTGCCTCGGCGGCGGCGAGCCCGCAGAGGATGAAGCTTGCCATCTCCACCCTCATGAGTCCAGGCAGCTGGCCCACGAGCGGCCATCCATCGATGAGCATCCGCCGGGCCCTCGCCACGGCATGGGTCTCCGCCGCGAGCATCCCCGGGGTCGCCTCGCCGCTCCGCCAATCCTCCTCGCTGGCGCCGTGCTGCTGGAGCAGTTCGAGAGGGAGGTAGCGGCGGCCCCGGACCCGGTCGGAGGCCACGTCCTGCCACATGTTGGCGAGCTGAAGCCCGGTGCAGATGGAGTCGGAGTGGCGCACTCGCTCGCCGTCGTGGATCCCCTCCAGGGCCAGCACCAGCTCTCCCACCGGGGTGGCCGAGAGGGTGCAGTAACGGTCCAGCTCAGCCCAGCTCTGGTAGCTGGTGACCTCCTGGTCCTGGAGGTTGGCCTGGATCAGTCGCTGGAAGGGGTCGCGGTCCAGCTGGAATTGCTCGATCACCGGCTGGAGCCGCATGAAGACTGGGTGGCGAGGCTTGCCCCCGTAGCAAGCTTCTAGCTCCTGCGACGCCAGCCCCAGCAGTGCGGTGGGGTCGCCCAGCCCCTCGTCCCCGAGATCGTCCACCAGCCGGCAGAAGCCGTAGATGGCGCCCCGCGCCTCCCGCCGATTCGGCCGCAGCAGCCAGGCCGCAATGGGGAAGTTCTCCGCCCCTCTGGCTTGGTCCTGGCGCCGGCGCGAGTACTCGGGGAGCGCCACCGGCCCACGCTCCCCCTGCGCCTCCAGCCCGAGCGCCGGGGCCGGGGAGGTCATCCCGGGGTGCTCCGGCGGGCCCTCTCGGGCCGCAGCACCCGGGCCAGCGCCATCACCGGGAACACCGTTGCGTAGAGGTGGTAGCGGAGGTAGAAGGCCCGCGGGAAACCGGTTCCGGTGAAGTGCTGATCGGTCCAGCCCCCGTCCCCCTCCTGGTGGCGGAGGAGCCAGCCAGCGGCAGCGTCCGCGGCGAGGCTCAGCTGGCCTTGGGGGTCCAGCTCGGGGGTCGACTCCGAGGCCGCCAGCAGGGAGAGCAGCGCCCACGCGGTCTGCGAGGGTGTGGGGTCGCCCTTGCCGATGTGGCTGCGGTCGTCGTACGAGAGCACCGACTCGCCGAAGCCGCCCGAGGCCTGCTGGTTGATCCGGACCCACTCGCCGATCCGGTGCAGGCGGGCGTGGTCCATGGAGGCCCCGGCTGCCGCCAGAGCCGTCGCCGCCGCAGCCCCGCCGTAGACGTAGTTGACCCCCCAGCGCCCGTAGTAGGCTCCCTCGCCCTCCTCCGACTGGCGCAGCCACGCGAGCGCCCGCTCCTTGGCCGGCTCCAGATCGGCGCCGCCCAGCCGGGCGAAGGCTTCGATGACGTGGGCGGTGACGTCCGGGCTGGGCCGGTCCAGCATCTCGCCGAAGTCCGAAATGGGGAGCTTCTCCACCCAGGTGCGGTTGTTGTCGGCGTCGAAGGCGCCGTAGCCGCCGTCGCTGCCCTGCATGACCACCAGCCAGGCCAGCGCCCGTCGTATCGCCGCCCCCACGTCGGTCGCCTCGTCGCGGTTGTGGCCGGCCACCCTCAGCGCCGAGAGCACGACCGCGGTGTCGTCGGTGTCGGGGTACTGATCGTTGTAGAGCTCGAAGGGCCAGCCGCCGGGTGCTCCCTTGGGGCGCCGCACTGCCCAGTCCCCGACCTTGGTGACCTCGCGTTCCAGCAGCCACTGGACCGCGCCCCGGATCGCCTCGTGCTGGGAGGGGACCCCGGCATCGAGAAGAGCCCAGACGGCCAGCGCCGTGTCCCACACCGGGGAGATGCAGGACTGGAGCCGAAAGCCCTGCTCGTCCTCGATTCCGAAGGTCTCGAGCGTCTCCAGGCCCCTCCGCATCACCGGGTTGTCCAGCCGGTACCCGCGGGCCCGCAGTGCCATCACCCCATAGACCCAGGGGGGTTGGATGCCCGCCCAGGAGCCGTCCTGCTCCTGATGCTCCAGGATCCAGCGCTCGGCCCGGGCCAGGGCCGAGCGCTGGCGGACCCCCGCCTGGGGCAGCCGGCTGTAGGTTCGCAGCGCTCGGTCCACCACCTTCCAGGTGGCCGTGCCGTGGCTCGGTCGGCGCGGCCCGAGAGGCAGCTCCTCGCGGGTGGGGGAGTCCAGGGGAANNGGAAAGACGGTGCGCTGACTGCGCAGGATGGTCAGGGGGACGGTGGTGGCCCTGGCCCAGGAGGCGAGGTCATAGATGCTGCCCAGCTGGTGGGCCGGCACCAGCATCCACTCCGGAGGGATGACCGGGATCTCCTGCCAGGGCCAGAGTCCGCCCAGGGCCAACCAGATCCTGGTGAAGACGCGGGTCGCCCGCAGGCCGCCTCGGGACACCACGAAGCCCCGGGCCAACGCCACCTGGGGGTCGTCGGCAGGGACCCCGGCCGCCCGAAGTGCCACCCAGGCCTCGGCGGTGATGCTGATGTCGCCACTCAGCTCGGGCGCCATGCCGAAGCTGCCGTCGGGGCGCTGCTGCCGGCGCAGGTAGCGGATCACCGCAGCCTCCCGATCGGGGTTGGCAAGCCCCAGGTAGCGCTGCAGCAGCAGGTACTCGGCCGTGATCGAGGCGTTGCTCTCCAGCTCGCCCATCCACGACCCGTCAGGTGCCTGGCGCGCCAGGAGCTGGGCCACTGCCCGCTCCAGGGACCGCGCCAGCTCCGGGCGCGGTGCGGCGCGGTCGTCCGCTCTCCTACCCGTCTCCGACCCCAGCTCCAGGGTCAATACCAGCGCTCCCCCAACCAGCGGCAGAGCACCTCCAGCTCATCTGCCCCCGGATCCGCCAAGGGCAGCTTGGCGGCGGCCACCAGGGCCCGCTCGGTCCAGGTGGTCGTGAGTCCCTGGCAACGCTCCGCTATCCCCGACTCGCGCAGCAGCCGGACCGCCCCGGGCAGCGCGCCGGAGGGCATCCCCGGGGGCTCCAGCCAGGCGCGAGCGATCTCGCCCAGCTGCCCGTTGCCGGTGAGCGCCAGCACCATCGGCAGCCCCTGCTTGCCCCGCAGCAGATCGTTGCCCACTGGCTTGCCGGTCTCGGTCGAGTCACCGAAGACCCCGAGGACGTCGTCCCGGAGCTGGAAGGCGACCCCAAGAATCCGGCCGAAGTGCTCGCAGGCGGCCACGGTGGCGTCCGGGGCCCCGGCGGCAATCGCTCCCAGCGCGGCTGCGGCGCCCATCAGGGCCCCGGTCTTGCGCTCCACCATCTCCAGGTACCGGGGCAGGCTGGCCGGTGGCGCTCCGGTGGCGGCGAGATCCGCCTGTTGGCCGCCAACCATCTCCAGGGTGGCCCGGCTGAGGTTGAGGCTGGCTTTGGTGCTGGCCAGCGGTGGCAGGTTGGCGGCGGAGATGACGCGGAATGCGGCGGCGAGCAGGGCGTCCCCGGTGTTGAGGGCGGAAGCCAGGCCGTCCCGGACCCAGAGGGCGGGCTGACCCCGCCGAGAGCGGTCTCCGTCGACGATGTCGTCGTGGAGGAGGGAGAAGTCGTGAACCAGCTGGACCGCCACCGCCAGGGGCAGGGCGCTCCCCTCAGTGGCTCCCAGCGCTTCGGCCAGTGCGATGGTCAGGGTGGGGCGCAGAGCCTTGCCGGCTCGGGCGCCGGGGAGCAGGCCGAGATGATAGCGAGCCGGGTCGCAGATCTCCGCGGGGAGGGCGGCCACCACCTCGCGCAGGCCCGACTGGATCTGCTGGTGGTGCCGGGCCAGGAGCTCCTGGCCCGCCCTCGCCCGCTGCTCCGAACGCGAGCCTGCGCCGGCGGTGACCTGGTCAGAGGTCACGGCAGACCGTCTCAACCTCGTCGACCACCCAGCCCGGGGTTGAGGTGCCCGAGGTGATCCCCACCCGTTGTCCGGGCTCAAACCAGCTGGGTTCGATCTCGGACGCGGTCTCGACCTGGAAGGTCGGTCGCCGGTGGGCGCAGGTCTCGGCCAGAGCCCTGGTGTTGGCCGACCCTCTGCCTCCCACCACCAGCACCACGTCCGCCTGGCCCAGAAGCTCGCTGACGGCCTCCCGCTGGCGCTGGTTGACCACCGGGCAGGTGGTCTCGTGGACCTCGAGCTCCCCGGTGCGGAGCCGCAGCCGCTCCACGATCTGGTGGAAGCGCCACTGGGGAAAGGTGCTCTGGCAGACCACTCCCCGCCGGTCACGCCAGGGGAGGGTGTCCGCCTCCTCCTCGGTGGCGACCACCTCGACCGCCGTGTTCTCACCCTGCGCCGCCCACCCCACCACCCCGCGCACCTCGGAGTGGGCCGCCTGGCCCACCACCACGACGCTGAGGCCGTCGGCTCCCAGCCGGCTGGCGTGAAGCTGGACTCGGCGCACCAAGGGACAGGTGGCGTCGATCACCGTCAGGCCCCTCGCCTGGGCCTCGGCGAAGAGCCGGGGGGCGGCCCCGTGAGCGGTGACAACCACCTGCGCGCCGGGCGACCCCGGCAGCTGGTCGGCACACCTCAACCCCTGCTTCTCCAGATGCTCCAGCGCCTTGGCATTGTGGACCACCTGGCCCAGGGCCACCGTCTCCCGGCCGGTCCCAAGGGCCTCCGCGGCCAGCTCCAGGGCGTCACGAACGCCGAAACAGAAGCCAGTGTGCCGGGGCCGCAGGGTTTCCATGCTAAGCACTCTACCCGAGTCCCGGTCCGTTAAAGGACCTAAACAGTCCCACCGCTCGGTGCACCTGCTCCTGATCTCGATCCTCGTTACGGGACCCGCCCCGAATATAACCGAACCGTGAGACTTGGCCCTGGATGACCCGGCCGGTTGGGAGCCGACCGCGGCCCCGGACCGCGCTAACGTTAGGACCGTGCGTGCGCTCGTCTTCGACCCCGCTCCCCAGCGGCTGCCCCTGGCTGGGATGGCCACTCGGATCCGGCCCCGGTGGGGCCTGGGTGGAGCCTCGCTGCTGGCGCTCCGGGAGATCCCGGAGCCGGCGGCGCCGGCTCCAGACTGGGTCCGGGCCCGGGTGCTCCGCTGCGGGATCTGCGGCAGCGACGTCAAGGAGGTTCTGCTCCAGGCCGCCAGCGACAACCCTCTCAGCGGGCTGGTCTCGTTCCCCCACGTCCCCGGCCACGAGATCGTGGCCCGGGTCGAGGAGCCAGGGATCGCGTCGGCGCTGGAGGCTGGTCAGCTGGTGGTGGTGGACCCCTGGGTGGGGTGCCGGGCGCGGGGACTGCCGACCCTGTGCCCCGCCTGTCAGCGGGGCTTTCCACCACACTGCTGGTGCGTGCCCGACGGAGGCCCCTGGGGCAGCGGTCGGGGGATGCACCTGGGCAACATCCGGGGCCTTCCCGGCGGCTTCGCTGAGGTCATCGTGGCCCACCCCAGCCAGTGCCACCCGTTGCCCCCGGACTTGACCGCCGAGCTGGGGGTGCTGGCCGACCCGCTGGCGGTGGCCCTGCACGCTCTGGAGCGCTCCGGGCCCGAGCCCATGGGCCCCATCGTGGTGCTGGGGGCGGGGACCATTGGGCTGGCACTGACGCTGGCTGCCCGGCTGCGCTGGCCGGGGCTGCCGGTCTGGGTCACCGCCGCCTGGCCCCATCAGCTGGAGCTGATCCGCGGCCTGGGCGCGGAGCCGCTTCCGGTCGCGGCCCGCGAGGTGGTCCCCGAGCTGGCCTCGAGGACGGGGGGACGGCTGGTCCGACCCTGGCGAGGCGGTCCCTGGGTGTTGGGGGCCGGGGCCGGCTTGGTGATGGACTCGATTGGGAGCAGCTCCACCATGGAGCTGGCCCTGCGCTGCCTCGGTCCCCGGGGCCGCATCGTGGTGGTCGGCGTGGCCAGGCCGCAGCGGACCGAGACCACCCTCGCCTACTACAAGGAGGCGGAGATCATCGGCTCCAACGGCTACGGCAGGAGCGAGCTCGTCGAGGGTCGACCGCACCTGCTAGCACTGGCCCTGGGAATCCTCGCCGAGCACGCCGACCAGCTGGGCCGCTGGTGCACCCACAGCCTGCCCGTGAGTCGCTACCGGGAGGCTTTCCGGCTGGCGGCCGACCCCGGTCGGGAGGGCTCGATCAAGGTCAGCCTGCAGCTCGAGGACGGGCGGGGAGATCCTGGTCGCCCGGCTCAGCCGGCCGCCTGAGTCCCCGAGGAGCGGGGCCGGGAGGTGGGCTCGACCCCGGCTCCCACAGGGCTCTCCGAGGTCAGGGCCAGGGCTTGCGCTCAGCCTGCCGAGCGTCCTCGCCAGAGACTTCCCAACAGGAGCGCGGCCACCGCCAGCGGGAGGAGCCAGGCGCTCACCCCGCCTCCGCCTCGGCTGAGCACCCAGGCCAGGATGATGAGCACTCCGACACCGACCGCGATCTCCGGAGTGTCCCCCACGACGAACTCATAGCAGAACCGGCCAGCCGCAGCCAGCCAGCTCCCTATCCTCACGCCGGGCCCGCCACCGAGGCCCCGCCTGCGGACCGGCTCAGCCACTTCGCCGCGGCCCAGGCCAGGGCGCCGTAGAAGGCGAGCAGCCCCAGCAGGGCCACGTCCGCGCCGGGCCAGCGCACCCCGACACCTTCGCCGCCCCAGAAGGTGCCGAAGGTCACCAGCATGAGGCCGACACCGAGCTTCATCGCGTTCTCCGGGACCTCCCGCAGCTGTCGCGAGACGGCCACCCCGGCTCCGCCCACCACCAGCACCGCGGCCGCGGCCGCGACCACGGCGATCCCCAGGCGCCCGGAGCTCAGCCCCAGGGTGAGTACGATCATCACCACCTCGAGTCCCTCCAGGAGGACCCCCTTGAAGCTGATGATGAAGCCGGTCGCGTCGCGGCCGGCCCCACTGCGGGGGAGGCCGGAGAGGCGCTCGACCTCGCGGCGGTAGCTGGCGTCCTCGTCGTGCTTGGATCGGTAGCCGCTGGCCCGCAGGACCGCCTTGCGCAACCACTGCAGTCCCAGCACCAGCAGCAGGCTGCCGACCACCACTCGAAGGGTGTTGATGGGCACGTAATGCACCAGCGCCGGGCCGCAGATGGCGACCGCCGCTGCCAGGCAGACCAGGGCGGCGCCAGCCCCCTCCAGGGCGGAGCGCCAACCCCGCGTGAATCCCGACGCCAGCACGATGGTGAGGGCCTCCACCATCTCCACCGCGCTGGCGCCGAAGACCGTCAGGGCGATGAGGACGGTCCCCGTCAACTCGGCGCCCCCGCCGTGGTGGCGCTTGCCATGCGTCGGCGATTGTCCTTCATGGGCGGATCCCAGGCCTGATGCCGACCCACCTCCAATGCGGGGGCGACACTTCCCCGGTGCGGGCTGGCGACGGTGCCGCGGACGAGGTTCCTGGGCGCGCGGTGCCGAGGCGGCACGGGTCTGGCGCCACCTGGCCGGACCCCCAGGTTTGGCTGCCCTGGGGGACGGGAAGACTGATCAGCGCTGGGCCCAGCCCACAGCGAAGTGACCCTGGAGTGAAACCTTGAGCGAAGAACCAGAGCCGACCGCCGCTCCCAAGAGGCGGTCCCCGGAGACCCCAAAGATCGAGACGTTGCCGCTGGTGCCGCTCCGGGACAACGTGGTGCTGCCCCTTCAGCTGGCCCCCCTGGGCGCCGGTCGGGACCGCTCGGTGGCCAGCCTGGAGGCCGCGGTGGCGGCTGAGGGCAAGGTGGTGCTGGCGGTCCAGCGCCAGAGCGAGCTGGACGAGGTCCAGCTCCTGGACCTGTACCCGATCGCCACCGTGGCCCAGATAGGTGCCTTCCGCCGCGGCACGGCCGGGGCCCAGGTTCTGGTGGAGGGCCAGCGCCGGGTCCGATTGATCGAGCTGGAGGTGGGCGAGACCTGGACCGCCAAGGTCGTCGAGATCCCCGAGATTGAGCCCGTGGGCACCGAGATTGACGCCCTGGCGGGATCGGTCCGCCAGCTCTTCGCCGACTACGTGGCGGCCGGGGCCGCAGTCGCCCCCGAGCTGGCCGTGGCAGTCGCGCGGGCCAAGGAACCCGGCAAGGTCGCTGACCTCACCGGGACCGCTCCCGACCTCGATCCCCAGGACCGGATCGCACTGCTCCAGGAGCCCGATGTCGAGCGCCGCCTGCGGGGTCTGGTGCCGCTGCTGGCACGTCAGCTCGAGGTGGCCCAGCTGCGCAACAAGATCCAGCAGGACGTGGCCCAGACCATCAACCAGGGCCAGCGCGAGGCGATTCTCCGGGAGCAGCTCAAGGCCATCCGCAAGGAGCTGGCCGAGGTCGGTGGCGAGTCCACGGCCGAGGACGACCTGCGGGAGCGGATCGACGCTGCCGGCATGCCCGACACGGTTCACGCCCGGGCCCTCAAGGAGCTGGACCGGCTGGAGTCGCTGCCCAGCGCCTCCCCCGAGGTGGGGATCGTGCGCACCTACGTGGAGTGGCTGGCCGACCTCCCCTGGCATGACGCTGGGGCGGAGCGGGTCGACATCCGCGAGGCGGCCCGGATCCTCGACGAGGACCACTACGGGCTGCCCAAGGTCAAGGAGCGGATCCTGGAGTGGATGGCGGTCCGCAAGCGGGTGCTGGATCGCCGGGCTGCCGCGGTCGCGACCGAGGCCGCCCAGGGAATGCCGGAGGCCGCCCCGGGAGCGCCGGAGGCCGCCGCCGCTCCCCAGCCCGCGGTCGAGGACCCCGGCCCCCAGCCCCATCCGCTGCAGACCCCGATCCTCTGCTTCGTGGGCCCGCCCGGAGTTGGCAAGACCTCGCTGGGTCGGAGCATCGCCCGCGCCCTGGGACGCAAGCTGGTGAGGGTCTCCCTGGGCGGAATTCGCGACGAGGCGGAGATCCGCGGACATCGGCGCACCTACATCGGGGCACTGCCGGGCCGGGTGATTCAGGCCATGAAGCAGGCCGGCACCAAGAACCCGGTGATGATGCTCGACGAGATCGACAAG
>PLTL01000084.1:0-1138 GCA_003164475.1 Candidatus Dormiibacterota bacterium
TTCCCAGCGCAACTGGGGCAACGGGGGTCTGGGCGGAGCCCAGCCAGCGCCTCACCAAGGGACAGCTAGCCGCACCGGCACGCGTCAGTGCCGCCCACCGGCGACCTACGACCCGGGGCATCCAGCGTATGCGCAGAGACCCGGCCGCTGAAATCGCGTTCGCCGCCCATGCAAATGCCATCGCTGCACCAGATTCGCCGGTCCCGTCCCTGCCTCCCAGCTGATCCTCATCCGAGGCGCTGCCTTCTGGGGCACTGGGGGTATGGCCCGGGTGGTGGGGCCGCCCCACGGTCGGCGCCCTCCCCAATACGATCTCTGCCCCGGATGGGCCCCCGACCCGGGGCATTGGCGGTATCGCACCAGCGTGTTGCAGCCGTCCCGCCAGCCCCAGAGCCGGCCTCAGGCGCGTCCTTCTGGGGCACTCCAGGTATGGACCCGGGTGGGGGAGGGGCCTCAACGCCGGCGCACGCCCAATACGATCTCTGCCCCGGATGGGCCCCCGACCCGGGGCATTGGCGGTATCGCACCAGCGTGTTGCAGCCGCCTCCCCGGCTGCGCGGCCGGTCCGAGGTGCGTCCTCATGGGGCACTGCGGGCAGGGGCGGGCGGACGAGGGTCCACCGCCGGCGCGCCCGCTCAATACGATCTCTGCCCCAGATGGCCCGATCGACCCGGGGCACTGAGGGTATCCTGCGTCGAAGCCGCCTCCCCAGTCCTCCTCAATACGATCTCTGCCCCAGATGGCCCCACCACCCCGGGGCACTGCGAGTATCGTCGCGTCACAGCCATCTTCTATGACCCACGTCCAGGCGGTTATCCACAGGGCAACCGACCCATGCGGGGCACCGGCCGTATCTCGTGCGGGGCACCGCGCGTCCAAGATCCGGGTCATCCGCCGTCTCGACCCGGGGCAGTGACCGTCGCCCTCTCAGATCGACTCCAGCCCTCTAGACGTTCTTAAGACAATCAAGACATTTCTCGTAGACGCAGCTTTGCCTGTGGACAACCGGCACGGCCGCTTGCCCACAGGCCTACTAAACGATTTCAACTGAACGGCGATGACCTGGGCGCCCAGCTACGTCGTCAACGCCTCGCGAGAACCCGTGTATACAGCCATCGTCTGCCTCGTGTACGTTGAG
>PLTL01000084.1:1200-2157 GCA_003164475.1 Candidatus Dormiibacterota bacterium
CACGCCTACCAGATTCCCCAGCGCGAGTGGCGAACCCCGCGTCGGTACCGCTCCGCGCCCGCGGAGGTCCCACCCCCGCCCTGCGGCCACCTGCCGGACGGCACCCCCTACTACGCGCCGCTTGGCACTCTGGAGTACGACGAGGACCTCCAGCGCGTCCGCTGCCACCTCTGCGCTCGCTGGATGCGCTGGGTCAACCACACCCACCTCGCCACCCACGGCTGGACCCAAGAGGAGTACCTGGAGGCCTTCGGCCTGAGCTGGAGCCGCGCCCTCCACACCCCAGAGCTCGCGGAGCACCGGAGGACCTGGATGCGCGGGGCGCTCGCCACCGACCCACGACTACGGGAGGGGCTGGCGATGGGGCAGGAGAGGGCGCGGCGCGGCCAGCTGGTGGCGCTCAGCCCAAGGAGGCCTCCCCCGCTCGAGACACGTCTCCACGTCAAGGAGGGCCAGCGGAGTGATGCCACGCTGGCTCTACACCGGAAGCGCCGCGAGGCCGCGGTCGCGCGCCAGCTGCGCGAGGAGCAGGAGGACGCAGCGGCGCACGGCTTTGTCGACTTTCCGTCGTACTGGCGGGCCCGGCGAACCGCGGGTTGGACGCTCGTCCAGATCGGGCGGGAGCTGGGCCGCCACGACCCATGGATACGCCTGGCCATGGCCCACGTGGAGGGACGCGCCCACCTCACGCCCGAGGAAGCCGAGCACGCCCACACCACCCGCCGGCGGGCAGCCCTCGCCGCCGCCGAGCAGCGGGCCCGGGAGCTCGGTTTCGCCACCCTGAGCGACTACCTGGTGGAGCGGCGCGGTCGAGGCTGGGGTCAGAAGCGGACCGCCCTCGAGCTGGGCGTCGGCTTCAAGATGGTGCGGGCCGCGCTTCTCCTCTGCGGCCTCGAGCCCATCCCGGTCGTTAGACCGTCCATGCCACGCTCCAGGCGAACCGGCTAGTCACCTCAG
>PLTL01000084.1:2266-5080 GCA_003164475.1 Candidatus Dormiibacterota bacterium
CACCTCGTGCCGGCGGCGGCGACGCCGGTTGCGTCCGCTGGGATGCAAACGGCAGTCCGGGGGATGCAAACGGCTAACCAGTCGGAGACAGATGCATCTATCAAACCCCGTGGGGCATCTGGTTAGATAGCCCGCGACAAGGGAGGAGGACGAAGTGCACCTAGGCAGACGATGGCGCGCACCATTTGCCGCGTTTGCGCCTCCGTGTAGGGTTCGTGTCGGATTCCTGTACGAATCATGTAGGTCTTACGCGGCATGCCNNGGCATGGCAGGATGCGTCGGAGCCGGGCTCCAGAGGCCCGGCGGAGCAAGGGAGGAGCATCGTGAACCGCGCTCGTGGCTGGGTGGCTCCGCAACGCCATCGCCCGCTGCGGCGTCGTCACGTTCCCCAGCTCCTCGCACTGCTCTCTGCTGCGACGGCCCTCGGCCTGGCGGCCTGCGGCTCCACGGTGCAAACCCTGCCCAGACCCATAACCACGAGCAGCCCCACCGTGTCAGCGAGCGCGTCGCCCACCCTCGACGCTACCGATGCCGCCATCATCGCCGCCTACGACTCTTACTGGTCGGCGGTCAACCAGGCTAACGCGGCTACCTCCGGCACGGGGGCGTGGAACGTTCCGGCGCTATCGAGGGCCATGGTCAACCCGCTGCTCGGTCAGTGGCAGGACGAGCTCATGCAGCAGGAAGCGCAGGGCATCTTCGTGCAGGGCAGCCTCACCGCGCAGCGCCCGCGCGTGATCTCCAACACGGCCACCACGGCGGAGGTGTCCGACTGTGTGTCGGATGATGCTCTGGAGTACTACAAGGCAACGGATGGTGGAACCGCGACGCTCGTGCCCAGCCAGCCTGACCTGCCGAGTGGAGGAGACGATGGCGTCACCATCGCTTTCACCCTTGTGTCCGGCTCGTGGATGGCCTCCTCGTCTGTCAGCTTGGAGTATGGAAATTGCACCGGATACTGAGGCGCGCTGCCGGGGCTGCTCTTCTCGCTTTCGCCGTGAGCCTGCTGTTCGCGGCCCGCGCTTCTGAAAGTGGTCCGGTAGTTTCGGCATGGGCCGACACGCTTCCCTCTCCCAGCCCGACGGCGACCTGCAGTGCGGATGGAGGCCCCGGGTGCACTGTCGGCGACCCCACGTCGACGCCGACCCCCGGCACTGGCAGTGCCGGCGATTGCACCTGGAAGCAGGGGATCAGCGCGGTTACCTGGATATATGGTGACACCGCGCCACCCGCCTCGTCGTGGCCCTGGCTGGACGCCGCCGAGTACAACTCGGTCATTGCGTGGATGGACTCCCACGCCCCTCCCGAGGTCGGGACCCCACCGTACCTGTCGATGGGCGTCGTCTTCTGCCCCGACCCTACGGTGGTGGGGGTGTTTACAGTGGGGACCCTGAGCACGCCCCCGACAGCGGCCAACGTGCTCGGCCTGTGGGCCCTCTCACAGGTTTCCTGGACGCCGCCGAGCTTGGGTGCGTCGCCGCCGCTGACCGCCGCCGCGGTAACGAATTTGCCTACGTACGTGTACCTGAATCCCGGCGCGTACCAGGCCACGGGGACGACGGCGACGGTGCCCGGAGGGGCCGTGTCGGCAACGATCGTGGCCACGCCGGTGAAAGTGGTGTGGTCCACCGGGGACGGCGGGAGTGTCACCTGCCCTGGCCCGGGGGTCCCGTACGACGACGCCTGGGGCAACAGCCCAGCGCCCGCGGACAGCGGTGCCTGCACGTACACGTACACGGACACCTCGAACGACCAGCCGGGGGGCACGTATTCCCTCTCCGCCACCGTCTGGTACCACGCGACATGGACCTCCACCGGGGCTGGGGGCGCGGCTGGTGACCTGGGCCTGGTCCCGGGCCCGACGGTGACCGAGCAGATCACCGTCGATCAGATCGCCAGCGTAATCACTTCGGGATAGAGCAGCATGCTGCCCACCCCCCTCAGCGACACACCCCGCGGACGCGCGTCCAGCCGCATCACTCCGCGCCCCTGGCGGCCGCGCCCCTCGCTGCTGGTAGTCGGCCTGGTGCTGGTCCTTGCCTCGGTGGTGGGCGTGGGCGCCCTCATCCACTCGGTGAGCGGTGAGCACGGCATCCNNGACGGTGCAGGCGGGCCAGGTGATCAGCGCTGGCGACCTCGAGGTGGTGAACGTCTCGGAGGACATGGGTGGCCTCACTGTCATCGACTCCTCTCAGGAGGACGCGGTCGTCGGGCTCCCGGCGGCGACCACCCTGTATGACGGCACACCGCTCGTGGTGGCCGAGCTCGGTCCCGTCCAGCTGCCCAGCGGCGAGAGCGTGATGGCGGTCAACGCCAAGCTCGGCTCGTACCCCCCGAGCATCGCGGCCGGCGATGAGGTCGAGGTCATCGACGACCAGGCCGCGTCGGCATCCGCGTCCTCACCGGCACCGCTCGCGAACACGCCCGTCGACGCGGCGGTGGTGGCTGTCGACGACGTGGATGGTGTCATCTCGTTGCAGCTGCCGTCCGCCGAGGCGGCCACGCTGGCGCCGGCGGCGGCGAGTGGCAACCTGGTCCTGCTGCTGGTTTCCGGCGGGGGGACCTGAGGGGGTGGCGCTGCTGCCTCTCTGCAGCGTCAAGGGCGCCCCCGGTGTCACCACCGCGGCCTGCGCCCTGGGTGCGGTCTGGCCGCGGGAGCGCCCCACGCCGATCGTCGTCGAGTGCGATCCGGCGGGCGGTGACCTGGCCGCGCGCTTCGGTCTCGAGGTCACCCCGGGTGTGGTCAGCCTCACGGTGGCGCTGGAGCGCGAGCCCGACGTCGCGGCCGCGGCCGACCGGAACCCCCTTCTCGAG
>PLTL01000054.1 GCA_003164475.1 Candidatus Dormiibacterota bacterium
ACGCCCGAGTCGGCGTTCGGCCGCTTTCACAGCGTCCACCGCGCGCCTCTCTACCTCTGCCGTTTGCCGTGCCCACCGGGGGGCGTCCCCGTTCGCCTCGGTCGCAGGGCGGACGAGAGCCGCCGGCACGATAAGGGCAGCGCCGACGACCACGGGGGGGAGCGCCTGGAGTTGGCGCTCCTGCTCAAGCTCGGCAATGCGGCGTTGCAGACGGTCGGAGAGCTCATCGGCGCGTGCCCGGGCGCGGTCCGGGTTCATCCGCGGCTGGCGGCCGGCCCTCGCCTGCTCGGACAACTCGGTGGCGCGCCGGTCCCAATAGTTGATCGCGGCCGTGAGCCGGGCGTGGACAGCGGCGGCGACCTTGTCGACACGGGCCTCGGTCTGCCCACGTACCTCAGCGAGGTGCTCGGGGACCAGCGTCTCGATCGCGTAGTCCAGCCCCGCCTGGTCGACGCTCCCCACAAGCCAGGATTGATCCAGATGACGTGTGGCGTGGGCCAGCTCGTCAGCCGTCGCCGCACGGCAGTCAAGGTAGGGGGCTGGGCCGGCAGGAGCCCTCCTCCCGGATGGGTCCACCGTGACGAACTCGAAGCGACGCGACACGATGTGAGGCTGGCCGCCCGGCCCCGAGCGCGAGTCGGTGATGGCGTGCTCCAGGAAGAGCAGGAGTCGGGGCGTCTCACCTGGGTCCTGGTCGTCCACCAGCAGCGCTCCCTGGAGTAGGGTCCCGCCGTCGCGGACTGTCACGATCTCGACCACCGTGTCGAGCAGGGGGTGTCCAGGGCAAAGGAACTCGGCCATTGGCCGGCCCGGCACCGTGATCAGCTCCTTGTCGAATGTCACCCTCTCGTAGCGACGGAGCAGCGCGGGCCCCGGGCGGTTGCGGATGTCCGCGGGAACGAAAGTCAGCTCGTAGCGGCCGGGCTCGCGCTCCATCGACCGTCCGCCGAGGTGTTCCAAAGCTGCGAGGAAAAAGGCACGGACGTAGTGGGGCTGGAGACGCCGTGCCGCCGCCTGCTCCATCTGGGCACGGATCGCCTCAACATCGGCAAGGCCCATGACGTCCGCCGATAGCGCTTCCTCGTCGATGAGGCGAGCCAACCCCGTGCCAACGCTGGAGTCGATGACCTCCTCCAGGCGCGCGCGGACCTCGGGGCGGTCCCCGTACCGGATCGCCTCGATCAGTAGGTCCCGGAGCCGCTGCCCCGAGAGGGCTCGGCCGAGTACGTCGAAGACTTGGCCGCCCAAGGCACGCCGCTGCTCCTCCAGCTTCTCGAGCAGCACGCCGTAGACGTGGCCCTCCCGAGTGTCCTCCGCCACCAAGTTCCAGAGGTGGCAGACCTCCTCCTGGCCGATACGGTGGATCCGGCCGAAGCGCTGCTCGATCCGGTTGGGGTTCCAAGGAAGGTCGTAGTTGACGAGGAGGTGGGCCTGCTGCAGGTTCACCCCCTCTCCGGCGGCGTCGGTCGCCACCATGACCGCGACATCCGGGTCCTGGCGGAACTGATCCTGGAGTCGGCGGCGCTCTTCCCTATGGACCCCGCCGTGGATGGCGACAATGGCCTCGGCACGGCCGAAGTAGCCGACGAGGCGGCCGACCAGGTAAGTGAGCGTGTCGCGGTGCTCGGTGAAGACGATGAGCTTGCGAGCAGCGTCGCCCGACGCCCGAAGCCCGTCGAGCAGTCCCCGGAGCTCCACCCACTTGGTATCCGTGCCCGACTGTCGAACGCGGGAAGCCAGCTTCTCCAGATCGGCGAGGGCGGCGATCTCGGCGCTCAGCTCAGCGCGGGTGAGCGCCGCCGAGGCCTCGTCGACGACCGCCTCCTCGATCTCCTCGGCACGGTCGCCCTCCGCCTCGACGAGATCCGGGACGTCCTCGTCCTCGACGAGCTGCTCCAAGCGCTGGACGGCCGCACTCTGGATCGGAGGGGGAGTCCCGTCTGACTGGGCGAGCCGGTCTTCCAGCCGTTCTCGGCGGCGGACCAGCGAGCGGTAGATCGCCTCAGGTGAGGAGGCAAGGCGGCGTTGAAGGCCGGTGAGAGCGAAGCCGACAACAGCACGCTGGCTCCCCGCCAGACGGTCGGCGCGGTTCATCTCGTTGCGGACGTAGTCGGTCACCCGTTCATAGAGCTCCGCCTCCGCCTCGGAGAGCGGGAACTGCACCGTCGTGGCCCGGCGCTCTGGGAAGAGGGGCCGACCATCGAAGCGCAACAGCTTCTCCTTGACCATCCGGCGCCAGAGGTCGGAGGTGTCGTCGGCTGCCCCGCCGCGCCGGCCCTCGAAGCGGTCGGGGTCAAGCAACGCAAGGAAGAGCTGGAAGTCCTCCGAGTGACCGGTATGGGGCGTGGCGGTGAGGAGGAGGAGATGCCGGGTGATCCGACCCAGGAGGCGGCCGAGACGGTAGCGCTTGGTCTCCCGAACGTCGTCCCCCTCGAAGTGGGCGCTCATCTTGTGGGCCTCATCGACCACGATGAGGTCCCAATCCGTGGCCGCCAGCTTGGACTGAAGCTCCTCGCTCCGGGAGAGCTGGTCCATGCGGACGATGAGGACAGGCTCCTCCAGGAAGGGGTTGGCGGTGTAGCTCGCCTCGACCCTCTCGCGGGTGAGGATGTGGAAGTCGAGATCGAACTTCTCCCGTAGCTCGTCCTGCCATTGGTCGACCAAGCCCCCGGGAGCCACAATGAGGCAGCGGGCCAAGTCGCCACGGAGCATCAGCTCCTTGATGAGAAGCCCAGACATGATCGTCTTCCCGGCGCCGGGGTCGTCCGCTAGGAGGAATCTCAGCGGCTGACGCGGGAGCATGTCGGCGTACACCCCACGAATCTGGTGGGGTAGGGGCTCCAGCCGGGAGAGATGGACCGCCAGCATCGGGTCGAAGAGATGGGCGAGTCTGATGCGGCGAGCCTCAGCGGCGAGCCGAAAGGCGGAGCCGTCCCCATCGAATGTCCAGGTCCGGCGCTCAGCGCGGACGCTCAGTGAAGGCTCGTCGGCACGGTAAAGGAGCCGTTCTGCCACCCGGCCAGAGGGCTCCCGGTAGGTGAGGGTGACGGCTGCCTGTCCGTGCCAGGATGCGGCGACGACGCTGACGTCAGCGCCGGGCACGATCCCGGTAACTGTGGCGCCCGCAGCAAGGTCTTCAAGACGCGTCAACGGGCGACTTCCAACAGGCGACGGGCGGCAAGTCCCGTCTTGCCGGGACGACTGACGCTTGCGGCTCTAGACACGGGCGCCGTGATTATCCGGCCCTGGGCACAGGCCTGGTGCGGGTACCAGCAAAGATGGGGCGAGCGCTCCCAACGCGTCGCCCTTGACTTCGGAGCGAGCCCCTGTCGCCCGGGTCACTGACGGTAAGGGCCAACTGGCCAGGCTCGCTCCTCAACTGGATCAGTAGGTCCTGTCCACACTCGGGCCACGAGGCCAACGAGGGTCCCCGGCCGAATCGCGCGTCCGAACCTCACGTAGCCCGAACACGTCGGTTCCTCTCCCGCGCATGTGCAGCATTCCCCTCGCGCCGAATGATGACAAGCTGGTCGCGATCGACCCTCCGTCCCTTTGCCGTCAACCGCCACTTACCGGCCCCTGGCCGATCGTTTGCCGCGATTCCCAGGGCCTTCAGATGGGTCAGAGCCCAGCGGGTACGGTACGTGACCTCAGATTGCGGTCTGCTCCCGCGCTGCACGCTGAGCTGTTCAGCGGTAAGAGCGCCCAGTCGAGCGACGGCCTGATCGAGATCGGGGAGTCTTGCCTGTCCACCAAGATCACGCAGAGCCTGGACAGAGAGCCACATCAGCTCATAGATGGTTGGGAGCCCCTCGGCTCGGCGTGGGCGCACGACCCCCCTACGATAAGGCCCAGCGGTCACCATTGGTGGGAGTGAGACGCCCGTTGTGGAGGGGCTGTCCGTGTCGGTCACCCGGCGGGCTGCGTCTAGGTGCCGAGGGTGAGGCGCATCATCAGTTACCGTCGGGCACCGCTCGGCCCCAGGCTACCGATTGGCTCGATCACCGCGTTGGGCCCGTTAGGTGGCGTGAACTTGACCGCGACGAACTATCATGCCGACGTGTGTCCTCTCGCGGATAGCCGCTCGTGCGGGCAAGTGACTGCTGCGCCGTCCTGCCGTGACTAGGGAGCCTGCACCCCCCGGCCGCGCGACGACCAGTCATGCACCGGCGGCATCCTCGCCGGCCGTTCGCGCAGTCATGCAAGGGAACCGATCGCGGGATACGCGCCCCGAGCTCGCCATTCGACGCGCCCTTCATCGGGAGGGTCGGCGCTACTGGGTGGCAACTCGCCCGTTGTCAGGATACCCGCACACGGCCGACCTGGTGTTTCCGCGCCCTCGCGTGGCGGTCTTCGTGGATGGGTGCTTCTGGCACGGGTGCCCCCAGCACTACACCGGGCCCGTGGCTAACGCGGCGTTCTGGGCTGCCAAGGTGGCACGTAACGCCGCACGCGATCGCGATGTCGATGAAGCGTTGCGCAGATTGGGTTGGACTCCAATCCGCGTCTGGGAGCACGAGCCGCATGAGTTGGCCCTCGGCCGTATTCGGGCGGCGCTCGAGTCCGCCCGCCAGCCGCCGCCGGCTGCTGCCACCGTCAAACGGGACGCGTGATGCAATGACGACCGGCACTCCCCGTCCACCCCGGACCCACAGAAGCGATCACGTCATAGCCAGCCATTCACTCGACCCAAAGACTGCGGACGCTCGTTCGGTCAGCGACCTGCGGGAAGACCTTCAACGGCTTGCGGTGACGCGCAGTCTCACGCGCCTCAACGATATTCGGGTGGTGCTGGAGTCTCTGCGGATCCGCGCGGGGGCCTCGGTCTTACGTACCCAACAGAGGACGGCCGTTGACCTGTTCTCTGGGGCAGGTGGTGCAACGCAAGGTCTAAGAATTGCCGGCTACAAAGTCCTCGCGGCCGTGGAGAGCGACCCCGTCGCGGCGGCGACGTACGTCGTCAACCACCCGCGTGTACGAGTCTACACGCAAGACATCCGTGAACTTGAAGCCGAGACACTGCTCCACGACCTCAATCTGCGGAGAGGCGAGATCGCCGTGTTGAAGGCGTGCCCCCCTTGTCAGGGCTTCTCCAGTCTGAGGCGCGGGCGAGTTGCCGATGAGCGCAACGACTTGGTGCGAGAAGTCTGGCGTTTCATCGAGGTACTGCGGCCTCTCACCTTCGCGGTGGAGAACGTCCCCGGGCTGCGCCACGACGCCCGGCTCGAGCTCCTCATCAGGCAGGCTCGAGCGATCGGTTATCGGGTCCGCGACTACGTAGTGGACGCCCACGACTTCGGCGTTCCGCAGCGGAGGCGGAGACTCCTTGTACTAGGTGTTCGCAGCCCCGATGCCAGCGCCTTCCCAACGGACCTACGGGAAGTCTTGCCACATGCGTTCAGGCGACCGGCACCTGACGCTTTGGCCGTCCTCACACGAGGCCATGGGTGGCTGCCAGAGGGAGACGTTCTTCACCGCCCTCGGAGCCACTCCCCCATGGTTCAACTGCGTCTCCAGACCCTGCCGGTTAACGGGGACCGATTCTCACTTCCGCTTGACCAGCAACTCGAGTGCCACATCAAACTCGGACGACGAGCAGCAACGGCTTCATACGGGCGCATACCAACGGCTGGGCCGTCGCCCACCATGACGACCCGCTGCACTACCCCGGCTTGTGGCGCGTTCGTGCACCCAACAGAACCTCGTGCCATCACGCTCCGCGAGGCGGCCCTACTCCAAACGTTTCCCCCCCAATATCGGTTTGTTGGATTCTATGATGAGATTGAACGCCAGATAGGGAATGCCCTTCCGGTGAAGCTCGGCGAGGCGGTGGGCAGGTGCCTGTCCGCTTTGTCGGCCCCGGCTAGCACTCAGGGAAACTGAATTGCCAGAGAATCCATCGTCCGGGCCGGGTCGCTCAGTCGACGAGGTTGTCGTGGAGATCGACTACACGATCATCGAGCACTTCTCCAAGCACCTGTACGGGAGCCCGTACAAGGCCGTTGAGGAGCTCGTATCAAATTCATTCGATGCTATGGCGAGGCAGACGTTCGTCTACGTTCCTGGGCGGCACGTCGCTGACAGCGTCGTCGTCTGGGACGATGGGGAGGCGATGGATCTTCCGGCGCTACAGGCCCTGTGGTGGATCGCCCGAAGCCCCAAGCAGGTGACCGCCGAGCGGATGGCGTCCACAGCGAGGGGTGGTGTCTACGGGGACACAAGGCCGCGACCGATGATCGGGAAGTTCGGAATCGGCAAGCTGGCGAGCTACAAGGTGGGTCACCAAATGGCTCACCTGAGCAAGCTCGGCGGCCGCTTTCTCCTCGTTGCAGTCGACTACCGGATGGTTCTGGATCGGGCGATTGGGGAGAAATACTCCACACCGATAAGGGAGCTGACGGAGGACGAAGCGCGGGAATGGGCTGAGGCACACTTTCAAGAGCCGGGAGCTGCGTTCGAGGCGTTGTGGGAGCGCGATAGTTGGACTCTTGCCGTGATTGAGGAGCTGAAGGATATCGAGCTCACCAAGGGGCGACTTTCGTGGATCGTGGGCAACTGTCTACCAATGCGACCGGACTTCCGCGTCTATGTGAACGACGAGGAAGTCGCGCCGAAAATCGCCGGTCAAGTTGTGACCGAATGGGCGCTCGAAACGCCACAGATTCGATCGGCCTTAGACAGCGACTGGCGGGCAGCCGTAGGGGCGGGGTCCGTTCACGGTGAGTTGAGCGCCGGAGCGTCGGTGGACGGGGTGTGGGAAATCACGTTTCCCGAGTTGGGCGCGGTGTCTGCTTCGATGCGCATCTTTCGCGAATCGGTGCTCGCAAGGGAGCAGGAGGAGGGGAGGAGCTACGGCTTCTTTATCATGGTCCGCGAGCGCCTCGTGAATCCGAACGACACAAGCCTACCGGCACGCGATCCTTCGTACGGGACCTTCTATAGATCTCAGTTTGTGATCCGCGCGAATGGGCTAGATCAAGATCTGTTGGCCGATCGAGAGCGCCTCGCTGGGGACACACCGCGGACGAAGGAGTTGCGCGTGCTCCAGGAGGCGCTGTACCACGCAGCGCGGGTCGAGGTGGATCGCGGTGATGCCGTAGCGGCGATGGACCTTACTAGTGAGCGATTCCTGCCGACCGGATCGCGCGAGCTATTTCGAGACCCGATGACCGCTCTCCTAACCCGGGAGCGAGGCGGTGCGTTGCCGGCGACATTCGATCTCGCGTCGCCGCGCGTCGAGCGAGCCACGCTGGCTGCAGACGGGCCCCTCGCTGACCTAGAACCTGAGGGCCGTGGGTTTCGCGTTAACCTTGCGCACCCGTTCTTTCGAGCGGTGAAGGGTCGCCTGGGTGGCGGCCAGAAGGCGCGGGAGGCGCTCCGAGCACTCGATCTAGTGGCTGTTGGCGAGCGGCTTCTTGAGGGCTACTTGTATGACATCGGGCTTCCGGAGGAGCAGGTCCAGCGCGTGGTGAGATGGCGGGACCAGCTATTTCGTGTGATGGCGGCCCGATACGAGGCCGGTGCGGGCGGGATCGTCGAGGAGGTTCGAGACACGTCGGCGACGGGGCACGCGGACTTTGAAAAGGCGCTTGCCAAGCTGTTTCGCAACATGGGGTTTGAGGCGACGAGAGTTGGGACGTCTGGACGTCACGACGTCCTTGTTGTTGCACCGACGGGGGAGACCGCGACAAGGTTCACGCTGGAGGGGAAGGGATCCCAGTACGCGATAGGGAATGACGAAGCAGATGTCGACGCGGCGGCTGCGCACAGGACGGCGGTTGGCGCAGGGCACGCGGTGATCGTTGCTCGCGAGTTCGTCGGGTTTCAGAAGGGTGAGAATCCGCAGATTCTCAAGCAATGCCGAGAGGTGAGGGACGTCTCGATCGCGACGGTCGACCTTGTGGTGGAGCTATACGAGGCCGTGCTGCGGTACTTCTATCCGCTTGAGCTGATTCTTGAGGTGCTATCGCCAGTTGAATCCCCGGCGGACAAGCATGCTCGCCTAGCGACGCTCGTGAACCCGACCGACCGTTTCGACTTCGCGCGGTTTCTGGAGGTCGTTTGGGACCGTCAGAATCAGACAGCCGCGTTCGGCGATGTGGTGCCGTATCGCGCGATTTGGCAAGATCACTTTCGGGAGGTTGAGCCGAGCTTCGATGCCTTCAAGATACGGGTGACGGCTCTGGAGGCTATGGGGCGCGGGCTTATCCTCCATCGGCCGGAGTCGAGCGAGATCACATTGAGACAGGCGCCGCAGATCATCGTCGAGGCGATCAACGAGGCCCTCAAGCTGGCTGAGGTTGAGTGAGCCGAGCCTCAGACCGGAGGGCACCGATGCTGCTGGTCGACCTAGCGGCGGCTTTCATGGCGGCCAACGCTGGTGCCACAGCGGCCGCCCGCTACGGCGTCCCCCCCAGAGTGGGGAAGGTCAGGGGCGGCGGCACCCAGCCCCCGTCCTGATCCTCGGCG
>PLTL01000120.1 GCA_003164475.1 Candidatus Dormiibacterota bacterium
AGATGCCCTCATCGGGCTGGATCCGGATGGTAACCCGATTAGGAGTGAGCCTTTCGATCCCGGTCCCTGCGAAGAGGTGGAGAGGCACATCCCGGCAGTAGAGAACGATCTCGGTGCGCCTGGTGCAGAGTGCCTTGCCACAGCGCAGGTAGAAGGGCACACCGGCCCAGTCCCAGCTATCCACCGACAGTCGCATGGCTACGTAGGTGGCGGTGGTGGAGTCGGGAGAGACCCCCTCCACCTCCCGGTAGCCGGGCATGGTCACCCCGTTCACCGAGCCCCGGGTGTATTGGCCTCGCACCACCTGGCTCGGCTCCACCGGACGGATCGAGCGGAGCACCTTGACCTTCTCGTCGCGCAGCGCCTCCGGGTCGAAGGAACTGGGAGGGGACATGCAGGTGAGGGCTAACAGCTGAAGCATGTGGTTCTGCACGATGTCCCTGAGTGCCCCGGTCTCCTCATAGAGCCTGCCCCGGCTTTCGATGCCGATGTCCTCCGCCACTGTCAGCTGCACATGGTCCACCACGTCCCGGTTCCAGATCCGCTCAACCAGGGTGTTCCCGAAGCGAAAAACCAGGAGGTTCTGGACCGTCTCCTTGCCCAGGTANNCAGGTAGTGGTCGATGCGATAGATCCGGTCTTCGGCGAGGGTCTTGTGCAAAGCCTGGTTCAAGAGGACCGCCGACTTGAGATCGTGGCCGAACGGTTTCTCGATGATGACCGAGGCACCCCGAGCCAGCCCAGCACCCTTCAGCTCCTGCAGTACCGGCACGAAGGCCGAGGGCGGAACGGCCAAGTAGATGAGCCGCCGAGGCAGCCGCAGGGACTTGGCCAACTTGGCCCCCGTCCCCGACTGGTCGTGGGTGGTGGACACGTAGCGCAACCGTCTGGCGAACTGGGCGAACCCCGCCTCCTGGTAGCCGCTCCGCGCGAACTGGCTCACCCCCTCGCGGGCGATCTCCCGAAAACCGTGATCGCCAAGATCCTTGGTGGCGGTTCCCAAGATTTCGCCGCGCTTGGGAAGAAGGCCCTGGAGGCTGAGCTCGTAGAGCGCCGGGAGCAGCTTGCGGCGGGCAAGGTCACCGGTGGCCCCGAACACCAGCAGGTCCTGATCCGGCGGGACGCGCAGGTGGCTGGCTTCCACGCCCTGAGTCTACGGGTGAGGGACCTAAAGAGGGTTGGGTGAAGGCAACCAGCCTGCCTATACTCGGGTCGTGGTCACCGGCCAGCCTGGATCGGGAGGGGCGATGGGCGAGTCGACCCGGGCACAGGAGATCGGCGAGATCGTGGCCGGCCTTCCCCGCCCCGACTCGGAGGAGATTGCGCGGCTGCTGGACAGCCTGGATCGGCCGGATCGCGGCCCGGACCCCAGGCAGCAACTGGTCGAGGGCCTCCTGGGGCTGGTGCTGGAGGAGGCTGGTTCCCGGGCCTCGGCGACGGTCCCGGTGGAGGACCTCTTCCAGGAAGGGAGTACGGCGCTGGTCATGGTCGTGCACGGGCTCGACCCCGCCCAGCCGCTGTCCCCGGCCGAGCTCGACCGCCGGGTGCGGCAGGCGGCGGGCCAGGTCATGGACGGGCTGCTGGAGGAGAGCGCCGCGGCCCGCCGCGAGGACCAGAGATGGGCGGCGGACGCGGAGCGCCTGTTCAGCGCCGAGACCGAGGCCCGGCTCCAAAGGGAGGCCGAACCCTCCGACCTGGAGTTGGCCGGGCGCCTGGGCTGGCCGGTGGACCGGGTCTCGCAGGTGAGGAGGGCCGTGGCGGAGGCGCGCTCCCGACACGACCTTGAGCTAATCGGCATCCTGGGGGAGATCGAAGGACAATGACCGAAGTGATGAAGAAGGTCCCGCTCGAGGCCCGCCACCGCGCCCTGGGCGCTCAGATGGTCCCGTTCGCCGGCTTCTACATGCCGCTGCACTATGGCTCGATCCGCGATGAACACCAGGCGGTGCGCCAGCGCGCCGGGCTGTTCGACGTCTCCCACATGGGCGAGGTGCTGGTCTCGGGTCCGGGTGCCCTCGACTTCCTCCAGCGGCTGGTGACCAACGATGTCGCCAAACTGACCCCCGGCCGAGCCCTGTACACGGTGATGTGCCACCCCGACGGGGGCATCGTCGACGACCTCCTCGTGTATCGCGACGAGGACGGCTACATGTGCGTCATCAACGCGGCCCGCCAGGCCGCGGACCTGGAGTGGATGCGGAGCACAGTGGCCGGATTCGGCGCCGACCTGACCGATGTGTCGGCGGAGACGGCGCTGCTGGCGGTCCAAGGGCCAAGGGCCAAGGGGATCGTCCAGTCGCTGTGCCCGACCCAGGATCTGGAGCCGATCCGCTACTACCACCACCGCCGCGGTGACGTGGCGGGTGTACCGGTGCGGATCTCCCGCACCGGCTACACCGGAGAGGACGGGTTCGAGCTCTACGCCGACGCAGGTCAGGCGGACCGGCTGTGGTCCGCGCTCCTCGACGCCGGCGCCGCCAAGGGTCTGGTCCCGGCCGGGCTCGGCGCTCGCGACACCCTCCGGCTGGAGGCGGGGTTCCGGCTCTATGGCCAGGACATCGACGAGGCCACCGATCCGCTCAGCGCTGGACTCGGCTGGGTGGTGAAGCCGGCCAAGGGGCCCTTCACCGGCAGCGAGGCGCTGGCCAAGCTGGCGCCAGCCCCACCTCGCGCCTTCGTGGGGATGCGGCTGGGTCCCCGAGAGATCCCCAGGCACGGGTACCCGATCTACCAGGGCTCGAGGAAGGTCGGGGAGGTTACCAGCGGCTCTTTCGGCTTCACCGTGGGGGCCGGGCTGGCCATGGGCTATGTGGAGCCGGGCAGCTCAGGGGAGGGGACCGAGCTGCGGATCCAACTCCGCTCGGATCCACTGCAGTGGGCGGAGGCGCCCACCGTGGCGCTACCTTTCTATCGCAGGCCCGAGGGCTGAATTGGGCGGCTGGACGAAACGGGAGGATTGCCGGTGCCCGACCTGAGTGCGTACCGCTTCACCAAGACCCACGAGTGGGTTAGCAAGGAGGAGGGGGCAGGAGAGGTGGTGGTGGGTATCACCGACCTTGCTCAGACCCAACTCGGCGACGTGATCTTCCTTGAGCTGCCCAAGGTCGGCGCCACCCTGACGGCGGGGACCCGCTTCGGCTCGGTTGAGTCGGTCAAGGCCGCCAGCGACCTCTTCTCGCCGGTGAGTGGCGAGGTGGTGGCAGTCAACGAGGACGTGGCCAGTGCTCCCGAGCTGGTCAACAGCGATGCTCAAGGCAAGGGCTGGCTGCTGCGGGTCCGCGTCGAGGGCGATCTGCCGGGAGATCTGATGGATGCCGCCGCGTACGATTCGTTCGCGCAGGCGGACGCGCACTAGCTGCTGGGGTTCAAGAGGGGTCGTCAGCCGTTCCCATGGCCTACCTTCCGAATTCGGACGCGGATCGGGCGGAGATGCTGGCGGCGTTGGGGCTGGGGAGTGCCGACGAGCTCTTCCAAGACGTCCCTGCTCGGCTTCGCAACCCCGATATCAAGCTTCCGGCCCCACTCTCTGAGCTGGACCTGATCGCGGAGATGCGTAGGCTCGCCGGCCGTAACCGCCCGCTCTCCCAGTGGGACTGCTTCCTGGGGGCGGGGGTCTACTCCCGGTTCGTGCCTGCGGTGGTCGCTGCCACCATCGGTCGGCCCGAGTTCTACACCGCCTACACCCCTTACCAGGCCGAGGCCAGCCAGGGCTACCTTCAGTCCATTTTCGAGTTCCAGTCCTTGGTTGCCGAGCTCTTCGACTTGGACATCGCCAACGCCTCCATGTACGACGTCGCGACCGCCACCGCGGAGGGAGCCTTGCTGGCCACCCTGCACACCGGTCGTCGGCGCATCCTGGCCGCATCCACGCTTCATCCCGAGGTGATGGCGGTCCTTGAGACGTACACCTCGGGGAGGGGAGCGGAGCTGATCCGGCTGCCCCACCGCGACGGCGTCACTTGCGTGGATGAGGTCCGCCGGGCCATCGCCGCCGGCGAGCCGGCCGTGGTCGTCGTGCCCCAGCCCAACTTCCTCGGTCTGCTGGAGCCGGTTCGCGAGCTCGTCGATCTGGCCCATGGAGCCGGAGCTCTGGCGCTGGTGCTGGCCGACCCGATCGCCGCCACCGTGGTGGAGCCCCCGGGTGCCGTGGGCGCGGATCTGGCCGCTGCCGATGGCCAGCAACTCGGCATCCCCCCACAACTGGGGGGCCCCTCGGTGGGATTGCTGGCCGGCCGTCAGGAGTTGGTCCGCCGGATCCCCGGGCGGCTGGTGGGCATGACCGCGGACGCCCAGGGCAGGCGGGCCTATTGCCTGACCCTGCAGACGCGGGAGCAGCACATCCGCCGGGAGCGGGCGACCTCCAACATCTGCACCAACCACGCTCTCATGGCGCTGGCGGCGACGGCCTACATGGCCAAGATGGGCGAGCCGGGGATGCGTGGGGTGGCCGACATCTCCTACCGCCGGGCTCACTACCTCGCGGAGCGGCTGAGCCGGATCTCAGGCTTTGGCCTCCGCTATCCGGACCGGGACTTCCTGTGGGAGTTCGTGCTGCAGACTCCCAGGGACGCCCGGGGGCTGGCCCGGGAACTGGCCGGGGAGGGGGTCCTGGTCGGCTACCCGCTGGGTGACTTCGACGACCAGATGGGGCGTTGCCTGTTGGTCTGCGCCACCGAGATGACCTCGGTGGCAGCGATCGACCGGCTGGTGACCCGCCTCGGGCAGATCTCCGCCGANNCGATCGGGCCCTCGGCGTGAGCGAGACCCCTCGAGCCACCTGGGCAGCCGATGAGCCGCTCCTCTTCGAGCTGGCCGACCTGGCGAACCCGGGCCCGCTGCTGCCCGAAGCGGGGGTGGGCTCAGGCGGAGTGGACACAGCGTTACCGCTTCGCTGGCGCCGCCAGCGGAGAGCCGAGATCCCGGCAGTGAGCGAGCCGGACCTAGCCCGGCACTTCGGTCGGCTGGGACGGCGCAACCACAACCTGCAGCAAGGGGCGTATCCGCTCGGGTCCTGCACCATGAAGTACAACCCTGCGGTCAACGAGAAGGCGGCGGCTCTAGATGGCTTCGCCGACATCCACCCGCTCCAGCCGGTGGACTCGATCCAGGGGGCACTGGAGTTGATGTGGGAGCTGGAGCACCTGCTCGCTGAGCTCACCGGGATGCACAGCGTCTCGTTGCAGCCGGCCGCGGGTGCCCACGGTGAGTGGACTGGGCTGCGGATGATCCAGGCGCACCACCTCCGCAACGGCGACCGGGCCCGCACCGAAGTGATCATTCCCGATAGTGCGCACGGCACCAATCCCGCCAGCGCGGCCCAGTGTGGGATGGCGGTGGTGACGGTGCGCAGTGGCCCTGATGGCGCTGTCGACCTGGAGGATTTCCGCTCCAAGCTGGGGCCGAAGGTGGCCGCGGTGATGCTCACAAATCCCAACACGCTTGGGATTTTCGAGCGCAACATCGAAGAGATGGCCCGACTCGCCCACGACGCTGGAGCGCTGCTCCACTACGACGGTGCCAACCTCAACCTCCACAAAACCTTCTCGACCCCGCATGGCGGGGGTGGCCCCGGAGCGGGACCGGTAGGGGTGTCGGCGCAATTGGCGGACTTTCTTCCCGTGCCCCGGGTGGTGCGCAGGAATGGCGGCTTTGAGTGGGATTACCAGCGGCCCCACAGCGTCGGCAAGGTGCGCTCCTTCTACGGGAACTTCAGCATGCTGGTCCGTGCCTATGCCTACATTCGCGCCTACGGGGACGGCATCCCGCAGGTGGCCCGCGACGCGGTCCTGGCTGCCCGCTACCTGCGCAAGAAGCTGGAGCCTTGGCTGCCGGTGGCGGTGGCCGGAGATTCCTTCCATGAGTTCGTTGTGACCCCCAAGCTGTCGAGCCCGAGGTACTCAGAGTTGCGGGCCTTGGACATTGCCAAGCGGATGATCGACTACAGCATCTATCCACCGACGGTGTACTTCCCGCTCACCGTGCCTGAGGCCATGATGTTCGAGCCCACTGAGACCGAGTCCAAGAGCTCGCTGGACCAGCTCGCGGAGGTGGTGGGTACGATCATGGAGGAGGGAGCGGCCGACCCCGAGGTGTTGCGCTTGGCACCTCACTGCGCGCCGGTCGGGCGTGTCGACGAGGTCACGGCCGCGCGGCACCCGGTGCTGCGCTGGCGCCGGGACGCCGCGGCGCCGTGAGCGCTGCGGAGAGCGGGCGCCAGGAACTCCTCCGGCTGATGCTCACCAGGGCGTTTCGGGTAGGCGAGTTCCTCCTCACCAGCGGGCGCCGAAGCCCCTACTACTTCGACGGCCGGCTGGTCACCCTGGATGCCCGGGGAGCGCTTCTCGTGGGCCGGGCGCTGCTCGCCTTTGCGCGTGAGGACGCAGTCACCAAGATCGGTGGACCCACCTTGGGGGCCGACCCTATGGTGGCCGCAGCAGCGCTCTGCAGTGCCCTCGATGGAGGTCCCACCCTCTCTGCCTTCATCGTCCGCAAGGAGGCCAAGGAGCATGGCGCCGGCGGCTGGTGCGCGGGGGAGCCCCCGACCTCGGGGGAGCTGGTGGCCTTGGTTGACGACGCCCTGACGACGGGGGGATCGCTGCTCCAGGCCGCTGAGAAGGTGGCTGCCGCAGGGGCTCGGATCGTGGGCATCTACACCCTGCTGGACCGCGAGGAGGGGGGCCGGGAGCGACTGCAGGAGAGTGGCTACCGGGTCCGCTCCATCTTCCTTCGCTCCGACCTGTTGACCCCCGACGGCCGGGCGTTGGAGCTCCCCGCTTAGGACTCGCGGCCTTGCCCACCCATCTCGTCGGCCTGCCCAGCCGGGCACGTCATTCCCGGACGGTGGCGCCGCTCGGGGCCAGATCGTCGGCGAAGGATCACGCCCCCAGCCTGGACGTCGCCCCAGTGACCAGCCGCTCCAGCGCCGGCCTCCACGTCGAACCCAGCTATCCCCGGTGCCACGACCTGCGCCCGGTCGAGCACGGCGGTTTCCAGCGCCCGCTCGTCGGCTCGGAGCGACGGGGCGCGAGGCGGCTGGCGAGCCTCGTGCTCCGGGAGGCCCCCCTCTTTCCTCTGGCCGTCTCGATAAGGGAGGCTGGGGCCGGCTCCCGGGGGAGCCCCGGGCCCAGCGCTCCGACAGGCCCGGGGCAAGGGGCTCTCTGCGCTCCCAGCTGTCCACGACGCTCCAATCGAAGGAACCCGACCGTTGCAGCCCGAACCTGAGCTGAGGGCTGACCGGATCCGCCTCCAGGAGTCACTTCGGGGGCGGGGAATCGGCGCGGCCGCCCTCGCGGCTCTCTCCCAGGTTCCCCGCGAGGCCTTCCTTCCGCCGGAATCCCGTCACCGGGCGTACCAGGACCGCGCTCTGCCCATCGGGCACGACCAGACCTGCTCCCAGCCATGGATCCTGGCCGAGATCCTCCAGACCCTAGACCTGTCCGCGGGAGCACGGGTGCTTGAGGTCGGCGGCGGCAGCGGCTACTTTGCTGCCCTGCTCCGGGCGGCAGGGGCTGGCCGGGTGGATTCGCTCGAGCTCTTGCCAGAGCTCGCCTGCCAGGCGCGGCGGAACCTGACCAGGGCCGGTGTCGAGGGGGTGGTGGTGTGGGCCGCCGACGGGCGGAAGGGCCTGCCGGGAAGGGCTCCCTTCGACGCCATCGTCATCTCGGCCGCCGCCGCCGGGATCCCGCCTGCTTTGATGGAGCAGGTGGGTCCCCGGGGGAAGCTGATCTGCCCGGTGGCCGGGCCGGCGGATGAACGACTCTGGTGTCTTCAGCGGGACGGTGGCGGTTGGCGCGAAGTGGACCTGGGGGCCTGCCGGTTCGTCCCTCTTCGCTGAGACGGGCGCCGCCCCGCCGCCGCGGCGAGCCCGTATCCTCAGGGAGAATCGGGAGGCTTCGGGCGGACCGCGGCGCTCCGTGCCCGATCGGAGGGGCAGCCATCAAGCCCGTCGAACCCGGTGTCGCCAGCCTGGAGCTGTCGCCGCCTCAGGGCGCTCCCTGGGCGCGGCCGATTCAAGGGCAACTGGTCGAGACGGTCCTCCACAGTCGGCTGCTCCAGGGCAATCGGCTGGGCGACCCCCCAGACCGGCCACTGTGGATCTATCTGCCCCCCTCCTACAGGGCGGAGCCGGACCGTCGTTTCCCCACCATCTACGTCCTCCAGGGGCTGTCCGGGCAGGTCGACATGTGGAAGGCGAGGAGCGGCTTCCAGCCGACCGGCGTCGAGCGCTTCGACGAGTTACTGAGGCAGCCCGAAGTGCCTCCCTGCCTCCTGGTCTTCGTTGACTGTTGGACCAGCCTCGGGGGCAGCCAGTACCTGGACTCGGCGGGCACCGGTCGATACCACAGCTACCTCTGCGATGAGGTGGTGCCCGCCGTGGATGCCAACTTCCGCACGCTGGCGAGCCGGGAGCACCGAGCTATCTCCGGCAAGTCCAGCGGGGGCTTCGGAGCGGTGGTTACGCCACTGCTCCGGCCTGATCTGTTCAGCGCCCTGGCCAGCCACGCCGGGGACGCCCTGTTCGAGTTCACCTACCTGCCGGAGTTCCCGGAGGCGGTGCGGCAGCTCCGGGACCACTATCAGGGCTCCTACACCAGCTTCTGGGAGGACTTCAGGAGCCGGCCGCCGATGTCCAAGCCCCAGGATCGGGCCCTGGTTGAGCCCTGGTGCATGGCGGCCTGCTACTCAGCCGACCGCGATGGAAACCCGCAGCTGCCCTTCGACCCGATCACCGGGAGGATGCGTCCGGAGATCTGGCAACGATGGCTCGGCTGGGACCCGGTCCGACTGATCGGCAGCCGGCCCGCAGCGGCCCGCTCTCTCCGCGGGGTCTACCTGGACGGGGGCCGGCGCGACGAATGGCACTTGGAGGTGGCCGCGGTCGCAGTGGAGGCGGCGCTCAGGGACCAACAGGTGGCCAACGTCCACCTGGAGCTCTTCGACGGCGGTCACATGGGGATCGACTACCGCTACCCGATTGCCGTGCGCTACCTGGCCGAGCTCATCCGCCCCTAGGGCAGATGGTCGACCGCGGCAGGCGTGGCCGTCGAGTTGAACCGGCCTTGCTCAGCAGTACACACCACCCCCCATGTGGGCCATGGTCGGAGGCGACCGACGCAGCCTGCTCTGCGAGCGGCCCTCGCTCGCAATCAAAGATGGGGTGGGGCCCCTGGAGCAGTTCGAGCGGGGACTTCGAGCCCGGCCAGCGGCGCGGCGATCCCGATGGGGCCGGCTCCAGTGGCGCCCGATAGCGGCGGAGGCACTGGTCCCCCAGGGCCGCCGGCCCCAGCCAGCGGAGACCCTACGCGCGTCGCTGCGCCGGGCCGAGGACCCCGCGCCAGATCGCGGTCTGGGTGATTCGCGAGCGCGTCTGTCCGCCGGCCGCCACCAAGAGTGCCGCCAGCTCCGCCTCGTTCAGGCGGTCGCCGCGCCGCTGTCGGCAGACGTCTCAGCGATGGACACCTGGGCGTCG
>PLTL01000132.1 GCA_003164475.1 Candidatus Dormiibacterota bacterium
CCATGAGCGAGGAGCTGTACGGGCGCCAGCGGCAGACGGACGCCCTCCCGCCTGCTCCGGCCTCCACCCCGGACGAAACCGCGGAAGGAGGCCGCCCGTGAACTCAACCCCGGTACGTGAACCGCGCCGGCGACGGCACGGCGCCCACCGTCCGGGCCGCGCCGGGGTGCTGCTGGCGCTCGCCGTCGCCCTTCTCGTGCTGCTGATCGTGACCCTCCCCGCCGCCGGCGGGAGCGACATACCGTCGATCCTGCCGACGCTCGGCTACCTCATGCTGGTGTTCGTCACCTGGGGGATGGTGGCGGGCGTCCGTCGGGAGCCGGGCAGCTGGCTGGGCCGGCGCGCCGTCCGCCGTGGCGTGGTCGCGGCCATCGCGGCCGACTGCGTGGGTGTCGTCGCCACCTCGTCCCCTGGGGCCCAGCTCGGCTCCGCGACCGTGCTCCTGCTGCTCTTCCTCGTCCTCCTCAACATCGCCCTGGGGCGGGCGACAGAGAGGATGGCCACGGCACCGGACGGCTCGGTCGATGAGCGCCAGGAGGCNNCTCCGCAACCGCGCCCACCGCCTCGCCTACCCGGTCTTCGCCGTCATCGTCGGGGCGCTCCTCATCGCCGACGTGGTCTCGACGCAGAGCAGGACGTGGACGGAGCACGCGCTCGGGAGCGGCGGCCTCCTCGTCTTCCTGGAGCTGCTCTTCGTCCTTCCCGGCATGGTGCTGGCCGTCATCGAGCCGGCGCCGCCTCCGCCCGAGCCCGACGCGCCGGCACGGCCCCGCGCCGCCAACCGGCAGGCCCGGGTCGCGGTCGTCCTGGTCGTGATGGTCTTCGCCCTCCCCTTCCTGGCCTCGGTCGGCGTGGTGGTGCTTCCACCGCACAGCTCGGCGGTGATAGACACCTCCCCGCCCCCACCCCAGGTCAGCGGTACCCCCGGCCCATCCTCGACGGGCGGTCAGCAGGCCACCTCGCCCCAGTGCGGCAGCTTCATGTCCACGGTGTCCGCGGGCTGGGGGGTGTCCGCCGAAATGCCCGTCTTCGCCTATGCGTGCTGGGACGGTCACCGAGCTTCCGCGCCGTCCGGGAACACCTACGGCCCGGTCTGCTGGGCGCCCGGCACCCTGGTTGCCGTCACGGCCGAGCAGTGCACACCGTCCGCCGTCACCGCATCCGACGGCACTCTCACCCTGACCTGGAGGGCCACCGTGTCCCCTGAGCTGCTGCCCTTCCTCAACCGGCGCGTCGAGGTTAAGGTCATCATCGACAAGAACGGGCAAGTGGAGGTCCACACATGACCCGCTCCCTGCGCCGGGTCGCGGTGGTAGCAGTCGCAGCTGTCACCGCAGTGCTCGCTTCGGCTCTCCCCCTGCACGGCTTCGGGATCGTGGTGGTGGTGGTCCTGGCCGGGCTCGACATCCTCCTCCTGCAGGCCACGGGATGGCTCGCCTTTCGCCGTGGCTCGGCGCTCGACGAGCGGCAGACCGCCCTCCGGGACCGCGCCTACCGTCGCGGCTTCCGCTTGATCGGGCTGGCGGTCCTGCTGCTGGGGCTGGTCTGGTTCGTCTCGTACGTGTTCGTCGCGCAGGACGCGACCGTGTCGGCGGGAGCCGGGATCGACAGCGGGATCGCCGGGCGGGTCCTGGTTGTGGCGGCCGAGCTGGTGACCATGATGGCGACGTGTGTGGTCGCCTGGCGAGAGGACGGCAGCCCGGAGTCCGATGGAGTCGCTGCCGGCGCGGGGCAGGGGCGTAACGGGCAGTGGGTGGCGTGGCTGCTGCTCCCCGCCATCGTCGCCGCCTGGCTGCTCGCCGTCGCCTGGGGTCCCCCTCAGTCCGTGGCGCGTGGCTCCATCTCGATCATTGGAGGCGGTCCAGCCTCCGGTTGGACGTGCCACGAGTTCGGCGGTGGCACGATGATCGGCGCCGAGTTCGGCGCCACGGTGGGGCTGCGAGCCTATGTCTGCTGGGACGGCACCGACGCGTTCGTCTGGGGCGACCCCGCGGTCCCGCCGCCCGCCAGCCTCAATCACTACTTCAAGCCGTTCACGGCGTTGGAATTCGACGGCGCCAACACCCTGGAAACCGGGTGCGGGATGGACAACCTCAGCGACTTCGCCAGCGTGGGCGCGACCACCTGCACCGAGCGCATCGACGCCGGCGGCACCATGCACTACACGGTGAGCGCGCGGGTGTCCCCGCTGCCCTTCGGCATCGCCTCCCGCGAGGTGAGCGTCGCCCTGGTGGTCACCCGCACCGGGAAGGTCCTCGAGCAACCCTGAACCGCCGGCCCCGCCCCCAACTCCCCGCGGTCACGGGGCCGGCGCGTCTCCCCCGCCGTCACGCGACGGGCGGCGCTTCCTGTGACGTCGATCGCCGCAGCCAGGTGGTGAGCCCCACCAGTCCCACCACTCCGGCGGCCCCGATCAGCAGTGCCGGCACCGATCCGGGCACCGCCGCGGCCAGCGCCAGCGCCCCACCACCGGCGACCGGCCCCGCCGCCCCGGCAGCCGCCAGGCGGGCCCATCGGCGGAGCTCGACGGAGGCCTCCACGGCGTGCGGTCCCCGCCATTCACACGCTGTGTGGGAGAGCTCGGCGACGAACAGGAGCCCGATGCCGACGAAGGG
>PLTL01000314.1 GCA_003164475.1 Candidatus Dormiibacterota bacterium
GTCGTGAATGTCGAGATCGAGCCGTCGCTCCTTTCAAGCGCCAGGCGCAGTGGCACTCCGCCCACGGCCGAAGCGAGCTCGCGATACCGTCGATTGAACAAAGAGGCCGGTAGAAAACCCCGATCGAGGGGCGCGACAACGGCGGGATTGACCTCGATACCCGCGACTTGCAGACTCAATTTTGGTGCTGCTCCAAGCATGGTTCGTCCCCATCGGGATCACCCAGACCCCCCCTCGGGCACAGAGGCGGCACGTGGGCCAAACGGGGCGGCGGCGTTGACATGAAGCCTCGCGGTGCGCTGGCTGGTGGGAGCGGTGCCGCGGCCGCCGCCACCAGGGCACCCTTGATCGAGCGGCCGCCGACGTCGATGGCGATGACGGCGGGGGCCTCGGCGAGCGCGGCGAGGGAGGCCTCAGTCGCCAAGCCGCTCTCCGGTTGCCGGATTGAAGACGTGGGCCTCTCCGACCCGGACCGCCAGCACGATGCGATCCCCGACCGTGGGCAGGCGACGGGTGTCGGCCAGGGCCACCAGCCGGAGCGCGGAGGAGCCGCCAGGGGCGTCGACGTGGACCCAAGCATCGGCGCCGGTGTCCTCGACCAGGTGCACGGCGCCGCTCAATAGGGTCGCCCCGTCGCCTCCGCCGTCGAGCGCCCGGGAGAGGGACTCGGGGCGCAGCCCCAGGACCACCTCCGAAAGCCCCGCCTGGCGCGCCGCCGCCGCCGCCGCACCGGGCAGCGGGATGCCGACCTCGCCGGCACGGGCGGCGGTTCCGTCGAACGGCAGCCGGTCCAGGTTCATCGCCGGCGATCCGACGAAGCCGGCCACGAAGACGTTGCAGGGGTGCTCGTAGAGCCGGCGCGGGGTGTCGCACTGCTGCAGCCGGCCCTCGCGAAGCACGGCCACCCGGTGGCCGAGGGTCATCGCCTCCACCTGGTCGTGGGTGACGTAGACGGTGGTGACCCCGAGGCGCAGCTGCAGGGCGGCGATCTCGGCCCGGGTCTGGACCCGCAGCTTGGCGTCCAGGTTGGAGAGCGGCTCGTCCATGAGGAAGGCCTGGGGCTGGCGGACGATCGCACGGCCCATGGCCACGCGCTGCCGCTGGCCCCCGGAGAGCTGCCCGGGTCGCCGGTCGAGCAACGGCTCGATTTCGAGGAGGCGAGCAGCCTCCTGGACGCGCAGCTCGCGCTCCGCCTTCGGCACCCGCTGCTGCTTGAGCGGGAAGGCGAGGTTGCCCCGGATCGTGAGGTGCGGATAGAGGGCATAGCTCTGGAAGACCATGGCGATGTCGCGGGCCTTGGGCTGCATGCCGGTGACCACCCGGCCGCCGATCAGGACCTCGCCGCTGTGCACCACCTCCAAGCCGGCGAGCATGCGCAGCGCCGTGGACTTCCCCGATCCCGAGGGACCCACCAGGACCATCAGCTCGCCGTCCTCGATCTCCAAGTTCAGGTCGTCGACCGCCGGGGAGGACATCCCCCGGTAGACGCAGGTCGCGTGCTGGTATTCGACAGTGGCCATGACGCTGGAGGCTCCTCGCTAGTGGCTTCGCGGATGCGGCGGGATCATCCCTTGACCGCCCCCGCGGTCAGCCCGGCCATCATCCGCCGCTGGATGATGAGGAAGAAGATCAGCACCGGGAGGGTGTAGAGGACGGAGCCGGCGAATATCGCGTTCCACTGGACCTGCGCCGTGGGGGTGATGAACTCCTCCAGCCAGACCGGGAGGGTCCAGTTGTTGCCGTTCGCCGCCAAGATCGTGGTGGCGTAGACGAGCTCGTTCCAGGCCGAGATGAAGCCGAAGATCGCGGTCGCCACCAGCCCGGGGGCGATGAGCGGGAAGACCACCGTCATAAAGGCTTTGACGCGGGAGCAGCCATCAGTGAGGGCCGCCTCCTCCACCTCCTTGGGCACCGACACGACGAAGCCGCGCAGCATCCAGATGGTGAAGGGGAGGACGGGAGCGATGTAGACCAGGATGAGGCCGGGGATGTTGAGCAGGTTAAATTGGTTGAGGTAGACGTACATGGGGATCAGGAGCCCCCCGAAGGGGATCATCTGGACCCCGATCAGCATCACCAGCAGGCTGGCGCGACCGCGGAAGCGGTACCTGGCCACGGCCATGGCGGCACCCACCGAGAGCACCATGGCGATGGCGACCGAGGCGCAGGTGACCTCCAGGCTGTCGAACAGGTGCTCCACGAAGTTTCCTGCGAAGGCCTCCTGATAGCCCAGCGCCGAGAAGGGGGCGGGCCACCACGTCGGGGGCGAGGTGATCAGGTCGGAGTTGAGCTTGAACGAGCCCGACACCATCCAGTACACCGGGAAGAGCCAGAGCAGGGCGGCGATCACGGCGAGAGCGCTGAAGGGAGCGGTGTGGCGGTGCCGGCCTCGGCGCAGGGCGCGCCTCGGTGCCTCCGTCACCACGACGGTGCTCGACCCGCTGACGGCGGTGGTGCCGCTCACATCGCCCCCGTGCTCTTCACCATCTGCCGGACGGCGAAGAAGGTGACGATGCCGATCAGGACGGTCGCGACAACCCCCGCCGCGGCGCCCTCGCCGAACTTGGCCTGGCCGATTCCGACCTGGAAGATGAACACCCCCAGGGTCGTGTTATTGCCGATCCCACCCGCCCGATCCACGATATACACCTGATTGAAGACCCCGGCGTCCCATATCACCGACAGGACGGTGAGCAGCATGAGGATGGGGAGGAGCAGGGGGACGGTGACCAGGCGCATCTGCGCGAGGAAGCTGGCCCCGTCCACCCGGGCCGCCTCGTAGAGCTCCTCGGGGATCTGGAGCAGCCCGGCGAAGAGGGCGAGGGCGACGAAGGGGACCGCTCCCCATATCACCATGATGGCCGCCATCGTGAGCTGGACCTGGCCGTTGGCGAACCAGTCGTGCTGGGCGTTGGGGAAGTTGATGTGCAGGCCGCTCAGCAGCCAGGCGATCGGCCCGTAGGCGCCGTCGAAGAGTTGGATGAAGACCTCCGTGGAGGCGACCTGGGGAATCGCCCAGCACACCACCAGGCTCACCGAGAGGAAGACCTGGGCCCGGCGGCTGGCC
Source organism: Candidatus Dormiibacterota bacterium (assembly GCA_003164475.1). The sequence goes on from PLTL01000314.1 coordinate 3,068, forward strand.
CGCCGCATCAGCAGGGCCAGGGCGAGACCGATGATGAGGGTGCCCCCGACCGTGGAGATGGTGAAGAGGAGGGTCTGGTACAGGACCGCGAGCAGGCCCCCCGTGGTCACCAGGTCCACGTAGTTGGTGAACCCGGTCCACGCGCCGGGGATGCCCTGGATCAGGTTGAAGGATGTGTAGTGCTGAAAGGATTCGAGGACGCTGACAACCAGTGGCGCCCCGATGACGAGGCCAATCGCCAGGAGCGCCGGGCCGGACAGGCTGTAGGGGAGCCAGCCCGGCACCAGCCGGCGCTGCCTCTGCGGGGTGCCCCCGGCCGGCGGCGCCCCCCGCCCCCGGGGGAAGACAGAGAAGCGCCGCCGAGACGTGGCTGGCGTTGTCTCGACGGCGCTCATGTTTCAGGTCGATCCTAAGTCCTTCGGGTCAGCCCTGCTTCAGTGCTATGCGCCTGGATTCAGGGCCGTCTTCAGCGCCGTGTCGGCAGTCGACGTTGCGCTCGCTATCGATGCGTTGCCGGTCATGATGCTTCCGAGCATGTCGGTGTAGATGTTGTCGCTCTCGGCCGTGGACTCACCGGGGCTTTCGGGGGTGAACCAGCTGTTCGAGGCGGCGTTGATCGCGACCTCGTTCGCAGCGTTGCCCGCCGCAGCAACAGAGAAGAGGCTGGTGGTGTTGGGGATGGTCCCTGGAGCGTCCGACTCCCAGGTCGTCAACTCCGCGGTGGAGGTGATGTACTGGATGAACTTGACCGCTGCCGCCTTGTCCCCGCTGCTGGCCCTCTCGGCCACGCCGATGTCGGAGCCGCCCAGGAAGACGGGTGCCGGGCCACTCACGCCGGGCTGCGGAAACACCGACCAGTCGCTGGCCGAGTTGTAGGGGGCCGCGGCCGCACCCTGGACCACACCGAGCTCCCAGGAGGACTCGATGGCCATGGCACTCGTCCCGTTCTCTAGCGCGGTCGCGAAGTTGTCGCTCTGCTGCTCGGCGGGGGCGCAGGTGGAGATCTTGTTGTACAGGTTCTGGATTGTGCTCAGCTCCGTCTGGTTGGACGAGGACCCGAGGGTCGGGGTCCACGTGCCGTTGGCATAGGTGGCGATGGGGTCGGCCGCTGACGGGGTGCCGGCGTCAGCGGAGGCGAGAAAGCCGAAGATCTGGTACCAGTCCTCACCGCCGAGGTAGAGGGCGCAGAAGTTCTTGGTGCTCGAGAACGTGCTGTCGAGCGTCTCGCCGTCGGTGAGCAGCTGGCTGACGGTGGTCGGCACACTGGTGATGCCGGCCTTCTGGAACATCGCGGTGTTGTAGACGACGTCGCGGTCACCGGCGAGCAGGGGCACGGCGTACAGCGTGTTGTTGTAGGTGGAGGACTCCTTGAGTCCGGTCAGCCAGGTGCTCTGGTTGGGGAAGGTGTCGGAGCTAAGGTCGACAAGGCCTCCGGCGGCGGCGAACCCGGGCACGTAAGTGTTGCCCATGTCGATCACGGCCGGGGGGTTGCTGCTCCCCATCGCGTCGAGCTCCTGTGTCGGTTGGTTGCCCCACACCTGGCACGTGACGGTGACGGTCCAGCCGGGGTGCAGCTTCTGGAAGCCGTTGACCCATTGGCCCGTAACGGTCGAGCCCGACCCCGCCGTCGCGTTACAGCTCTGTCCGGTTCCGGACCCGGTCAGCTGGACGGGGGCGTCACCGGCCATCATCCAGACATTCAGAGTCCCCGAGCTGGGCATCGAGGTCGAGGACGAAGAGGAGGCCGACGTCGAAGTCCCAGAGGTCGAGGATCCGCAGGCGGCGACCCCTGCCGCGAGGGCCACCGCGAAAGCGGCGGTGGCAAAGTCGAAGTACCGATGGTGTCTCAACCTACCTTCTCCATGTGGTATCGGGTTGCTCAGCCGCTGCTCTCAGCGTACTGGTCTAGACCAGTATGCGCAGGATGCCACAGCCCAGACGCCGATGTCAATCATCCGCCGGTATGATTGTCCGACTCGCCGCGCGGGCCCTCCCCTCAATTTGGCGGGGAGCCCGCCCGCGCCCGCGGCAGCCGGGCGCACCTTGTCAAGCCGCCCGGCTTCGTCGCAGAATGGTCTAGACCAGTATCTCCGTCCCGCCGTCATCAGGAGGTTCAATGCGTCTGGGAGTTGCGGCCGTCCAGGTGGATGGCCATGGAGCCTCCCTGGAGACGGCCCCGGGCGCCGCCAGCCGGGTCCGGGCCCGCCCGATCCGCCGGCCCGACCTTGGGGAGCTGCGTACGGGGGCGACCGCGGATGTCGTGGTCCTCGATGACTCTGTCCAGGTGCAGCGGACGCTGGTCGGAGGCGAGGAGGTGTGGCCGCGCGGGTGAGGGCCACCATGGGGGCAACCCTGGCCGTGGCCCTCGGCGTGGCGAGCTGCCTCGGCGCCTGCGGCTCTGCGGCCCCGGCCAAACCGAGTGTGGTGCCGATGGCGGACGTGATCCCGGCTCCGGTGTCGGCGCATCCCGACCCGGGTGCGGACTTCAGCCTGACCGCGGCCACGGTCCTGGTCTCGCCAGGAGGGGCTGCGACCACCCCGACCGATTGGCTGGCGGCGTTGCTGCGGCGGGGCACCGGCTTCTCCCTTCCCGTGGTCGCGCCGGGGGGGCACGCATCGTCGCGGATCGTCCTGAAGGTGGACGGCAGCGACCTCACCATCGGTGACCATGGCTACATTCTGGAGATCAGCAACTCCCAGGTCCTGATCCGGGCGAACGCCGGGGAGGGGCTGTTCGACGGCGCCGAGACGCTGCGCCAGCTGCTGCCGGCGACGATCGAAACCGCGCACAGCCCGGGACCATGGGCGGTGGAGGGCGGCCAGATCACCGACTACCCGCTCTACCCTTGGCGAGGGGCGTCCCTGGACGTGGCCCGCCACTTCTTCCCGGTGTCCGACGTGGAGCGCTACATCGACGAGGTCGCCCTCTACAAGATCGACGTGCTGCACCTCCACCTGAGCGACGACCAGGGCTGGCGGATCGCCATCTCCGCCTACCCCACCCTGACCAGCGTGGGGGGCAGCACGGCGGTCGGGGGCGGGACGGGCGGCTACTACACCCAGGCCGAGTACCAGCAGATCGTGGCCTATGCCGCGGGCCGCTACATCACCGTGGTCCCGGAGATCGACATGCCGGGGCACAGCAACGCAGCGCTGGCGTCGCTGCCCCAGCTCGACTGCGGCGGCAAGGTGCCGCCCGTCTACACCGGGATCGACTCGGGCATCAGCACCCTGTGCGTTGGGACCGCGGCGACCGGCCAGTACGTGAGCACCGTGCTCGGGGAGCTGGCCGCCATCACCCCTGGGCCCTACATCGACATCGGCGGCGACGAGGACACCCTCCTCTCCGGGTCGGAGTACGACGCCTTCGTCAACCAGGCGGCGCAGACGGTGGTCGCCGATGGCAAGATCCCGGTGGGCTGGGCCGACATCGCGACCACGGACGACGCGCAGGGCACGACGGCCACGCTTCCGACCGGCACCCTCACGGAGTACTGGAACTACCAGAGCGCGCCCCCTGACACCGGCCAGAACTCCTCGGAGAAGCTCAAGTTGATCTTCGCCCCGGCCGACCACGCCTACCTTGACCAGAAGTACGACCCCGGCACCACCCTCGGCCTGGACTGGGCCGGCCCGGTGAGCGTGGAGCAGGCCTACGACTGGGAGCCCACCGACTACGGCGTCCCCAGCGGCGAGATCGAGGGCGTGGAGGCGGCACTGTGGAGCGAGACGCTGACCTCCATGGCCGATATCGAATACATGGCCTTCCCCCGTCTTCCCGGGATCGCCGAAATCGCCTGGTCACCCCCCTCCACCCACAGCTGGTCTGCCTACCGGGAGCGGCTTGCCGCCCAAGCCCCACGCTGGCAGGCGATGGGGATCAACTACTACCGCGCCCCTGACGTTCCCTGGCCGTCCTGAACGGCCACCATGCCTAGCGAGGGAGACCCAATGGCAGCGAACCTCGGCGACATCATCCCGGCCCCACTGTCCGTCGATCCAGATCCGGGGGGCGATTTCACCATCGACTCTGCGACCGTGATCGCCCGATCGGGCGGCTCCGAAGCAGCATCCGTCAGCGACTGGCTGGCGGAGCTGCTCCGCCACGGTACCGGCTTCGCGCTCCCCGTGGTGGCGGGCGCAGCCCGTGCCGGCAGCGTGATCGCCCTGGAGCTCGGCGACGCCGACTCGAGCCTGGGAGACGAGGGGTATAGGCTGGCGGTGCGACCCGGATCACTGGTGATCCGCGCTGCCGCCGGGGCCGGCCTCTTCCACGGCGCCGAGACCCTGCGCCAGCTTCTTCCCGCCGGCATCGAGACCGCCGGGGGACGCGGGCCGTGGATCGTGAGCGGCGGGCAGATCGTCGACCGCCCCCGCTATCCGTGGCGAGGGGCGATGCTGGACGTGGCCCGTCACTTCTTCAGCGTCGCCGACGTGGAGCGTTACATCGACGAAATCGCCCTCTACAAGATCAACATCCTGCACCTCCATCTCACCGATGACCAGGGCTGGCGGATCGCCATCAACGGCTGGCCGCAGCTGACCGCAGTGGGCGGCAGCACCGAGGTGGGCGGCGGAATCGGTGGCTATTACACCCAGGACCAGTACCGGCAGATCGTCGCCTATGCCGCCAGCCGCTACGTCACGGTGGTCCCAGAGGTCGACGGCCCCGGCCACGTGAACGCGGCGCTCGCCTCCTACCCGGAGCTGACCTGCAGCGGCACCGCCCCGCCCCTGTACACCGGCCTCGATGTCGGGTTCAGCTCCCTCTGCGTCGGCAAGGCAGTCACCTACCGTTTCCTGGACGACGTGCTGGGTCAGCTGGCGGCCATGACCCCCGGGCCCTACATCGCCATCGGCGGGGACGAGGCCAAGAGCACGCCACCGGAGGATTACGTGGAGTTCATCGAGAAGGCAGTGCAGATCGTCGCCGCCCACGGCAAGACGGCGGTCGGCTGGTCCGAGATGGCGGCCGTCCCGCTGCCCTCCGGCTCGGGCATCGTCGCCGAGTACTGGGACACCTCCGACTACGGAGAGAGCCTGCGCACTGCGGTGCAGGACGACGTCAGGATCGTGCTGGCCCCCGGCAACCGCGCCTACCTCGACCAGAAGTACGACGACAACACCACCCTGGGGCTGGTCTGGGCGGGCCCGACCAGCGTCGAGACCGCCTACGACTGGGACCCGACCTCCTACCAGGTGCCCGCTGGCCAGGTGGAGGGCGTCGAGGCCCCCCTCTTCAGCGAGACCCTAACCACCATGAGCGATATCGAGCAGATGGCCTTCCCCCGCCTGCCCGGCATCGCCGAGATCGGATGGTCACCGCAGTCCACCCATGACTGGTCGAGCTACCGGCTGCGGCTGGCCGCACAGGCGCCGCGCTGGGAGGCGATGAACCTCGACTTCTACCGTTCCCCGGAGGTCAGCTGGCCGGCCGGCTGAGCTCTCGNNCTGATCACGGCCAGAATCGGCAGCAGCCCCGGCGGCACGCCCGCGGGGAGGGGGCAGTCGGCTCCGCGTTCGGAGCTGATGACCTGCACCCGGGCGCCGCGCTGCCGCAGGGTGTCGGTCAGCTCGGAGGCGTCCAGGTCGTCGGCCTCCCCGGAGAGGAAGCTGAGGACCGGGAACCCGGGAGCCACGGCGGCGATCGGGCCGTGCCGGAGATCCGCCGGGGAGATCCCCTCGGCCAGGATCCCGGTCGTCTCGCGGATCTTCAGTGCCGTCTCCAGCGCCGCTGCCAGCAGCATCCCCCGACCGGTCACCAGCACCCGCTCGCCGTCATCCATCCGGGCAGCGAGCCGCTCTGCGGGTGCCCGGTCGGACAGCAGGCCGGCCACCTGACCCGGGAGGGCGGCGATCTCCGCGTCGCTCCAGGCCACCTCCCCCAGCGCGGGGGCAATCAGTCCCAGCGCGAGCAGGGTGGCGGTGAAGGTCTTGGTCGCCGGCACGGCGACCTCGGCGCCGGCGTCGAGGTGAATGGTCACCTCGGCCTCCTCGGCGAGCGGGGAGCCGGTGCCGTTCACGATCGCCACCGTGCGGGCCCCCTGCTCTCGCAGGCGGCCGAGCACGGTGCCCACCTCGGGGGTCCTGCCCGACTGGCTGATGGCCACGGCCAGGTATCCGTCCATGTCGACCGGTGACCGGTAGAGGGTGTGGATGCTCGGGGCGCTCAGCCCGGCGGGACGGCGCGCCGCCATCTCCAGGATGTAACGGCCGTACAGGGCGGCGTTGTCGGAGGAGCCGCGGGCCACCAGGGTGATGCCGCAGAGAGGGTGCGGAACGACTTGCCGGACCTCGGCGGCGATGGCGGCTCGTCGCTGAACCAGCCGCTCCAGCACCGCCGGCTGCTGGCGCATCTCGGCAGCCATCACCCGTCCCTTCATCGGCGGTGGAGCCGGCGCCACGTAGTCACTGGGCGACTGTACAACTGGTCTAGACCAGTTGTCAACCCCCCGTATTCCCTCACCCAGAATCTGACCCTGGGGCCCATCGTTCCGTCAGCCGTGATTCTTACCGAGGTCATCTGGCCCGGAGCGCGGCGGGGGACGCCATGCGGGTCGGGGATCGCTATGAGCTGGCTGCGGAGTTGGCGGACCGGTACCGGAGCGGAAGCCGGAGGGACCGCACCGCGATGCTCGACGCCTTCTGCTTGGCCACCGGCTACCACCGCAAGTACGCCACCGCCATGCTCCGAGGGCGCCGGCGGGTGGCGGTGCGTCGGCGAGGTGCACGCACGCGGCGCTACGGCCCGGAGTTCCAGAGGGCGCTGGTGGTGGCCTGGGAGGCCTCCGGCTACGTCTGCTCGGAGCGCCTCCAGCCTTTCCTCCCCGAGCTCGTCCCGCTCTTGGAGCAGCGCCAGGATCTCCGCATCGATGACGGCACCCGTGACCTCCTCCTTCAGGCCAGCGTGAGCACCGTGGAGCGGGCCCTGGCCCCCCAGCGCAGGCACCAGGTGGGCCGGCGCATGGCCCAGACCAAGCCGGGCACCCTGCTCCGCCGCCAGATCCCTGCCCTGGTCGGCTCCTGGAAGGCGGAGGACGTCCCCGGCTACCTCGAGATCGACCTGGTCTCCCACAGCGGCGAGTACGCGGCCGGCACCTTCCTCCACACCCTCTCCACCGTCGACCTGGCCACCGGCTGGACCGAGCGGATTGCCTTGCTGGGCAAGGGTCAGACGGGGGTGGTCGCCGGCCTCGACCGCATCCGCGAGCAGCTGCCCTTCCGCCTCCGCGGGCTCCATCCCGACACCGGCAGCGAGTTCATCAACATGAACCTCTTCACCTACTGCCGGGAGCGGGGCATCGAGTTCACCCGCTCCCGGCCGTACCACAAGAACGACAACTGCCACGTCGAGCAGAAGAACTGGACGCTGGTGCGCCGCCTGATCGGCTACGACCGGCTCGACACGCCGGCCCAGCAAGCCTGGCTCGATGCCTTCTACACCGAGGACCTGCGCCCCTTCGCCAACTGCTTCCAGCCGGTGATGAAGCTGGTCGGCAAGGAGACGGTCGGTCAGCGCACCCGGCGCCTCTACGACACCCCCAAGACGCCCCTGAGGCGGCTCCTCGACGACTACTCAGGCCACGTCGACCTGAATCGCCCGCGCGCCCTCACCGACCTCTACACCTCGGTGAGCCCGCTGACCCTGAAGCGGCGCATCGACCGTCGCCTCGCCGCCCTGCCCGTCCACCTAGGAAACTGCTGAGCAAGGC
>PLTL01000205.1 GCA_003164475.1 Candidatus Dormiibacterota bacterium
CCAAGGCTGAGTCGATAGCAGTCGAGACGATCGGCTTGGGTGCGGCTCCTGGCGAATCTGGAGCGGTGTCGGGTGACGCGGTCATCGCGTCCGCGTTGGCCTCTGGGGACTGCTACTGCATCGCCGTAGTCCCCCAGTACCGGGATATCCCCCTAAAGGACACGAGCTGGTGGCGCCAGAACAACGATCCCCTCTACCCGCTCCAGACGCGCATCGAGAAAACCCCACCTGGACGAGTGACTGGGAGCGTGTTCACATTTCGAGCCTTTGCCAAGGGCCGCAGTCGTGCGTCCCTGACAGTGTTCGCGGCGGGGGAGGATGCCCACGAGCTAGCAGAGGGCATAGTGGCGCAGTACCAGGCGGTCGGTGCGACGAGCCGAGTGCCGATTCTCCAACGCCGAGCTCTGAGACGGGCGTTGGCCGGCCAGATTCGCAGGCCCGCGTTCACGGTGACCCAGGGCTCTCTTGAGGTCTACTGGCACCCGCCACTGACCCAGGACCCACGGCGAGCCGAGACCGCAACGTTGCTGCTTTAGGAAGAGCATGAACAGCAGCAGTTCCGATCTTGGCCTGAACAAGCTCGTTCTGGGCCGCAGGGTCCATGACGAGAAGAAGACAGAGGTGGCCATCGCGGGCCAGCACCGGCCTCGTGGAACCCTCCTAGTGGGTCAGGCCGGTCTTGGGAAGTCGAACCTCATCGTGGAGAGCTTTCTCCAGGACGCTGAGGCCGGCCACCGGGGAGTGTTCGTGGACCCGCACGACAGCACGGCCGAGATTCTGCGGCGGATCCCTGCTCACCGACGCCAGGACGTCGTGCTGGTGTCTCTCGTCCAAGAGGGCGTGCCCATCTGGCCGCTGATGAATGTCGCCCATAGGCCGGACGAGATCCTGGTGGTGGCTGACCACCTGATCGACGCCTGGCGGGCCCTATCGGGTGAGCAGTCGATCGGTCCCCGGGCCGACTCGATCATCAAGCACGCTCTTCTCCTCGTGGCTGGACACAGCGACGAGTTGCTCACCCCTCTTGAGCTGCAAACGGTCCTAGCAGACCAGGCATACCAGGTCGCCTTGATGGATCGAGCTCATGACCGACCAGACTACTTCCCTCTGCACCTCTTCTGGAATCAAGTAGTTCCCGGCCTTGGTGCTGCCCGCTGGCAGGAGTGGTCGCAGTCCACCCAGAACAAGCTCGCTCCGTTGCTCCTCCATCCATGGCTGCGGCGCGCGACGGCGGGCATCGCGCCCATCACCGCTGGGGATCTTCATGTCTCAGGGCCCGAGATCCTGGATGACAAGAACCTTCTGCGAGTGATGTGGGTCCGTGATGGGGTGGTGATCGCTACGGTCAGGGAAGTTGACGGACAGATGACCACTTACACCGTTCGAGTAGGGAACTCGTTGGAGAAGTGGCTCATCGAGGGGGTATCGGCGTCCAGCGGAAAGGTCCGATCTCAGAAGTTCCCCCAAGGGCGGCCGGCAGTTTCTCCGATGCCGTTCCCCGACACACGTGATCCCGCCTTGATGAGGCCGGACGATCTGGAGCTGGCTCAGTACGGCGATCACTTGGCCCAGTACGTGGCCCGTCGTCGTCGCCGGCGTGGCTGGACCAGGCGGGTTGAGTACGACTTCATGGAACGGGGCGTGGAAGTGAACGAGGCCATCGACATCGGGGACCTGCTCGACGATCGAAAGCTGGTCCTGGTGGAGATCCCCGAGACCTATGGGAGTTCAGTCACCGAGACCATCGGGACGTTCGTTCTGCTGGCCGCGGTCCTGAGCGGCATCCGGGCTTTGGCCCTGCCCCCTGAGCGCCGAGTCCCCGTCTCCATCTACATCGACGAGGCAGAGCAGTTCATGAGCAAGTCGATGGATGTGGCCTTAGCCCAGCTTCGGAAGGCTGGGGTGGCCCTGACCCTCTCGATCCAGCGACTCGGCCAGTTGGGGGCCCAGCACGCAGGCCTGCGCCGGGCCATCGTGGACACGGTAGGGACCCTGATCGCTCTGGGCCCTGGCCTTGGTGAGATCCCAGAGATGGCTGAACTCCTTGGAGTTGACCCGGATGACCTTCGAGGGCTGGAGCGGGGAGAAGGGCTGGTGAGTGGACTCACCGATAACTGGGCCCGGGAGAAGCCAGTTCGCTTCCACTTCGACAGGATGCGCCCCATCGGAGAGGACCACAGCATTGCCCTCAGAGAGGCAAGCGCGGCACGGTACACACAGACCGTGGAGCAAGCCGAGACAGGCTATGCGGCGCGGCAGTCTCAGATCCAGCACGTCATGGGCATCGGGGAAGTGAAGGTCAAGGAACAGGCTGAGGAGAAGCGGGCCAAGAGGCGCACGCCCAAGCCTTCGTCGGGGCCGAGTGACTTCCCCGAGGGTCCGCCCCCGGAAGACGAGCCGGCCGAGCCGCAGTGGTAGGGAGTGGTGATCTAGCCCCCCTCCTTAGGCTACACTCGGAGTAAGGCACAGCGAACTAGGGATTGATCGTGAGAGCCATACCTGAAGCACTCGTCCTTGAGGACGACCCGACCCAACTGGCCGAGATTGCGGAGGCCGTCTCCGAACTCGGCTACGACATAGTGACTGCACGGTCAGCAGTTGACGCTCGCCGGCGGCTAGAGCAGAGGGGAGCCCAGGTCCTGCCGACCATTGGGATCGTGGACTGGAACATGGACATGAGCCCCGATCAGTCCGTGGGCATCCCCGACTTTCTGCGTTGGCTTCGCCGCTTTGCGCCGTCGTGCACGGTGATCGTCTACACGGTTCGCGCCGACCTTCTGCCTGTGCATACCAAGGTGCGCGATGCCGACCCGTGGGCCTATCTCCAGGACAAACGTGACGGTGTCGACTCGCTTACCAGTCGCCTGCGGACCATGATCTCGGTCCGAATTGAGGACTTGGTGCTTGAAGGTTCGCAAGTTCACTCCGCTACCACGGGCAAGTCGTTCACTCACCACGTCGCCATGAACCTGTTGCTCCACTACCCCGAACCACTCGATCTGCGGCGCAGCGTCTCGTCAGTTCGTGCCGCCTATCGCTTCAAGTTGTGGCTGGCAGAACAGCACTCGCCGCTGGACATCGAGGTGGTTCACAAGCACTTCCGCCTTGTCGAGCGCAGGGAATATCAGGCAGCGGCTTCATGAGGCTGACCCCTCCTATTGTGGCGTCTCTGCCGCTCGCCGCCGCGGTGATCGGGCCTGACAACGGAATCCTTGCCCAGACCCCTGAATGGACTGGGCCGGGGCTCGGTACCGTTGCCTACGGTGCCGGGTCCAGCGCGCTCCTAGTGACTCCGCTTGATCAGGACGGTCAGGTGACCCTCCTGGTGGACGAGTTGCTCATGGCCATGCGCCGGGCGTCGGACACAGTCGCCGCGGAGTTCCGGGCCCGGCTCACAGTGGTCGCAGCCGCTCTTGAGGTGATCGTGGGCCGCCGGCCATCCGGTAGCGGCACCGTGGGGGAGGCCCTGGCACTAACAAGCGCCCTCTCTCCATTCCACCCAGATACTCAGCTCTCGATCACTCGCCATGGGGTGTCTGCGGAGGCTCCAATCTCGAGCCCCGCAGCGGTGGCGATGGCCTTGCATCAGCTGGTTCGCAATGCGTCCGGCCACGATCGCGCCTCGAACGTGATGCTGACTGTCTCCAGCGTGGGCCCCAGTGCTCTCACCTTTGAGATGAATTGGACATCGCGGGTTCCCGGTGTTCCCAGCTCGGTTCGGACGTCCCGGGTCCTATCGCGGCGGGTGGCAGGGTCTGACGCTCTTGGGCGGGTCCGGCACCAGGGCTGGGGACTTGGGTATGTATCAGTAGCCGCCGATGCTCTGAGCGCCGTTAGGACCGGGCCTATGCTCGGTGAGGACGGTGTGATGCGGGTCACCCTGGACTTCGGCGTGCCGCGGTTGATGCTCCCTATCGCATGCGTCGAGGGGTGCAAGATCGAGGAAACCACTCCGGGCTGGGACAGCGAGGAGCTTCGCTGCCCAACTCAAGGATCCCCGACCACCGTGGAACTCGATCGAGTGGTCAGGGACTCCGAGGCCGCAAGGGGACAGATCGTGGCCCACGGAGCCTGGCTGGCCAGGACCACCGGATCAAAGACCTGGATTGCGCTCCCTCCAGACGGGATGAAGGAGCGAGCCCGCGATCTCATGGTCGGGTGCAGCCACGAGAGGGCCACGTGGAACGTCGCTGAGCCTGTGAGCACCATTGTGAATGCCCTCTTGGTTCTGGTCTCGCTCGCCGCTGGCCAGCCGGCGGAGGAGTGGCTGGTCCTTCCGACCTCGTGGCCCCGGCACTTCAGCAAGGCAGCGGAGGCTCTTGGCCTGACAGCCACAGCTCCGCCGATCGACGGGCCCGCTTTGGATCCGACCGCAGTGGCTTACCTGATGTGGCGGTACGGCTCGGGATGGAGTAAGCGCGACGGCCTCTTGACCATGAGGGTCAAGGACGAGTTCGCCGCAGATCCGGTCCTGGCAGTTTTGGGTGCCCGCGACGGCGAACTGGTGGTCGAGGCCTCGCCCGCGCTACTGACTGGTGACGTCGCCAGCGCCGCGGCCAGCTAGCGGTCCCCTCAGGGAACGACTCTGCGCGTACCCGAGGACAGGGCTGGTACCGATGGCTCTCGCCGCCCCGAGCTCCACAGCTTCGGGGGTGAGCACGTCGGAGGCATTGCGACGTCGCCCGACTGAGCTGGGAGTGATGAGCCTTCCGACTCGGCCGACCATGGTGGCCACCAGGATCACAGCGATCGCCAGAGGTCCCATGGAGAGCGCCGACCAGGTGGGCGGGTGAGTTCGGTTCAGCATCTGGCCCCCGTGGATCAGCAGCAGGACAGCGAGGACGCCGAGAGCGCTGGCGACTGGGCCAGTGATGGCGACCAGCGGGTAGACCCCAAGACCCCTGGGTTCTGAACGGGGCCAGGGGAAGAAGGCCATCGACAGGGACCGGGCCAGAACGAGTACCAAGATCAGCAGCGGCAAAACCAGCTCACTGCCAGACACCAGCGCCAGCACGGCGACAGCGCCGGCGACTGAGGCAAAGACAGACCCAATCCCTACGAATGGGTAGTGGTAGTGCGGAGCCAGCCAATCTCTGAGATGGTGTCCGGTCTGGCCTGGGCTGCGCTCGTTCCATACCGCACGGGCCCATGGCAGGATAGAGGCGATGGCAATTACTAGGCCAACTATCCAGAAGGTCAGGGCCAGAAGGACGAAGGCGACGAGAAGGCCGATGATGATGGCAAAGCCCTCGCCGCCGCCAGTAGCGTTGCGCGCTCTCATGGTTCCAAGCTAACACCGGATTTCCCTTGTTCGGGGCATGGTCAGCTAGAGGGCTCTAGAGATCCCTATTTATGATCTATCAAAGAACTACAGGGGTCCCAACGAACTCGAACTGGCTACTTGGGATGCCCCGGAGAGCGACTCCAGATGCCCCATTTAGCTACTCCGGCAGCCCCGGCAATCGCCAGCAGATGCCCCACCTGGCCACCCCGAGTGCCCCACCTACCTCCAATGCCCCACCCGGTAGCTCTGGGTTGATCTCATGCGGCTGAACTTCTACCTACTATGCCCCACCCACTCTAGATGAAGCTCCAGCTACCTCCAATGCCCCACCCCAGGCTTCCGGCGCTAAGGGCTCACACGGGGCTCGTGAGATCGCTAAATGGGTCCGTCGAACTCACTCAGGGCCGAGCGTGAAGTCCAGACTACGTCCCATGCCCCACCCAGGGGAGAGCTGTCCCAACGTGAGCACAGGGCTCCTCGAAGTCCCAGCTACGGTTTATGCCCCACCTTCCAGTTCGGCCTGCCGTGGTGGCGCGGCCCTGGCTGGCAAGGCCTACGGCTTATGTCCAGGTCCGGTTGCCGACGGGTCGCTGAAGTCGACTGGCCTCGGTCGGCGGCTCCTGCGGCTGTCTATTCCTACGTCTAATGCCCCACCCTTGATCTCGAGCGGGAGCCCTAAGCTCGGGTTTCTACCTCGGATGCCCCACCTCCAGTTCGAGCCAGATGGACCTTGACCTGGAGCGCGGCTTGAGCGGCCACTGACGTCGCTCCAACTCGCGCAGGGTGTCACCGGCCGGCCCTACCTACCTCCCATGCCCCACCTGCGTAGGACTGGAGTGGGGCATTACCCGTAGGAAGATACGGGTCCAGTTGACCCGACTGGGGAAGTGGTCCCAGTGAGGTTCCGTGGAGTGGCGATCTTGCAGCGGGTGGGGCATTAGACGTAGGAACCCGCTGGGGAGCCGCTTGCACGCCGGAGCCGCTATTGGTAGCCTGTCGCTAGCCCTAGTGGGGCGGGCATCGATCCGAACCTACATCTTGATCACACCCTAGCTGGAGAAGATCCCTGCCGGATATGTCTGCGAACCGTGGATCCCGGGAGCCGGTCC
>PLTL01000384.1 GCA_003164475.1 Candidatus Dormiibacterota bacterium
CTGGTGGGGATCGGTGTTCCTGATCAACGTACCCATCGCCCTGGTGGGGTTCGTCGCCGTGATGTGGCTCGTGCCCAACTCGAAGGACCCAGCCAGCAAGCGACCCGACCCGGTCGGATCCGGGCTCTCCATCTTTGGCATGGCCCTGCTGCTGTGGGGGATCATCGAGGCGCCCACCCGTGCATGGACCTCTCCGCTCATCCTCGGCGCCATCGCTGCCGGGGTAGTGGTCCTCTCCCTGTTCATCCTCTGGGAACGGCTCTCGACCCATCCGATGCTGGAGATGGCACTGTTCGCGTCGCGACGGTTCTCCGCCGCTATGGGGACGATGGGGCTGATGTTCCTCGCCCTGATGGGCGGGCTCTTCCTGCTCACCCAGTACCTGCAGTTCTCCCTCGGCTACAGCGCGCTCCAGACCGGCCTCCTGGTGACCCCAATCGCCGCCGTGCTCCTGGTGGAGGCGTCCCTCTCGAGCATGCTGGTCCACGCGGTCGGGACCAAGCCGGTGGTGTTCGCCGGCATGGGTCTCATCGCCACCGGTGTCGGGCTGCTGTCACAGGTCACCGTCCATGGCACCTACCTTGACGTGCTCCCGGCGTTCCTGCTGATGGGCTTCGGGACGGGCCTCGCCTACGCCCCCTGCCTGGAGTCGGTGATGGGCGCTCTCCCTCTCGAGCGGGCCGGGATCGGTGCGGCCACCAACGGCACGGCCATACAGACCGGTGGTGCGCTCGGGGTCGGTGTGCTGGGGAGCCTTCTCAACACCCGCTACCGGAGCCAGATGGCTCCCGTGCTCGCCCACTACCAGCTCCCGAAGGCAGTCCTGGACCAGATCAACGGTTCGCTCGGTGGCGCCCTCGCCGTGGCTCACCACGTCGGCGGCCTCCTCGGCGTCGGGCTCGCCGCATTGGCCCGGCGATCGTTCGTGAGTGGCATGGACCTCGCCTTCGGCGTGGCGACGGTGGTCATCGGTGTCGCTGCGGTCCTGGTGCTGGCCGTGCTGCCCACCCGGGGCGCACCCAACCCGGGCTCCCGGCCGAGCTGAGGCGGACCACCGGGCCACTCGGCCAGCGCGGGTTCGGAGGATTCGGCCCTGCCCGGGGGTGGGACCGCCCGCCCGGCCGGTGGTGTCGACGCCATCGGGAAAGGCGGGGATGCTCGTGAGACGGCACCAACCGCGGCCTATGGCCACCTCCCGCCGGGCCGGCTGAGGCGCGCCAACCGGGGCCATCCGATCGACTGACCATCGCGGGCAGACCTCTGCCCGGCGGGCGAACGCCTCGGGGTGGGGGTCAGGCCCGCCGCGCTACCATGGGCCAAATGGCAGAGCATCCAGGTCGGAATACCGACGTGACGCCACCCGCGGTCACCATGAGCTTCGCCGACCCGGCGGTGGCGGCCGTCCTTGGCGCCGTGGTCGAAGGGGCACCTCTGGTGCACTGCCTGACCAACATCGTCGTCGCCGGGTTCACCGCCAATGTCCTGCTGGCGATTGGGGCATCACCGGCGATGGTGGAGAACGCCCAAGAGTCCGGCGAGTTCGCCGCCGTGGCCGGCTCGGTCTTGGTCAACTTGGGCACTCTGTCGGCCGAGCGGGAGCGAGCCATGCGGGCTGCTGCAGCGGCTGCCCACGCCTCGGGCACACCATGGGTCCTGGACCCGGTGGCCGTGGGTGCGTTGGCACATCGCACCGAGCTGGCCAGGGAGCTGCTCCGCTTCCATCCGACGGTTATTCGGGGAAACGGCTCGGAGGTCATGAGCCTCGCCGGGGTGAGGGACGCCGCCGGCAAGGGCGTCGACTCGGCGGCCGGCAGTGCCGATGCGTTGGATGGGGCACGGTGGTTGGCCCGGTCGGCAGGATGCGTGGTCGCCGTCAGCGGAGCCACGGACTTCGTGACTGACGGTACCGAGGTGGTCGCCGTGCCTGGAGGGCACCTGCTCATGACCAGGGTCACGGGGGTGGGCTGCGCCTTGGGTGCAGTGATGGCGGCGTGCTGCGCCGTCGACCGCCGGCCTGTTGTCGCCGCCGCCACTGCATCGGCAGTCCTGGCCGCCGCCGGGGAGCGGGCGGCCGCAGGCAACCCGGGCCCAGGGACCTTCGCGGTTCGCCTCCTCGACGCTCTGGCCGCGCTCGCCGCAGAGGTCCGGCCGCCCGCGACGTGAGCCAGGTGCTCGACCTCCGGCTCTGCTTGGTAACTGATACGCGCCTGTGCGGGAAGCGGGGGGTGCTGGCGACGGTAGCTGCAGCCGTCGCCGGCGGCGTGACGGCAGTGCAGGTGCGTGACCCGCTGGCCACCGCTCACCAGCTGTTCGAGCTCGCGATGAGCGTCCGGACCCAGCTGCTGGGCACCGGGGTGCCACTCCTCGTCGACGACCGCCTCGACATCGCCCTCGCCGTCGGCGCTGACGGCGTCCACCTCGGCCAGGCGGACCTGCCCCCGACCGCGGCACGCGCCGTGGCCGGCCCTCGCCTGGTGATCGGCTGGTCGGTGTCCACCCTCGCGCAACTGGATCTGGTCCGCCGGTTTCCGGCCGACACGGTGGACTACCTGGGCGTGGGCCCCGTGTACGACACCGCCACCAAGCCCGACGCGGCGGCGGCTATCGGTCTCGTCGGGCTGCGCTCGGTTTGCGCCGCCGCCGCACTTCCCTGTGTCGCCATCGGCGGGATCGGCGACGGTAACACGGCCGACGTCGCAGCCTGCGGGGTCGCCGGGGTGGCCGTGGTGTCAGCCATCTGCGCCGCCGTCGACCCGGAGGCAGCAGCCCGGGGCATCCGCCAGGCAGCCGGCTGGTGAGCTGCTCCCCCTGGCCGTCAGCGCGCCCGGACGCAGGCACCGAACGTGGCCCCAGATGAAGGGTGGCTCGCCCTGTAGGCGTGCGTCGAATGCCGGCTGGAGAGCTGCTCCACCTGCCAAGCAGGCGGGGCCGCACCGCGCTGGTTGCCTGGCCGGCCGACCGCCATCCGAGGGCAATCGTCGCTGGCCAGGGGCCGGTCGGGCCCAGAGGCGCTGATCAGCCTGGACGGGGCTCCATACCTGCGTTGTCAATCTGGCGCTGGGGCATCCAGGTGATGGGGCGCACGGAGCTCGCCCTACCCCCCCGACCAGCCTCCTGCGGCAGCTTCTCCCCTCTCGGATCGCCAGCACCGGCCCCTCACCATACCCCGGGCAAGGAGGCATGGTGAGGCGCCGCCCGTTGAGGCCGCCGAGCGGACGGAACCCAGGGAGCCGGCCACCCCGCCGCTCGGCTGAAGCGGGCCGGCCGCGCGGCCCCCTTTTCCGAGCCCTGTCGACCTCGGAAGTAGACCGGGAACGGCAATTGGTTCGAGGGTTGAACCATTCCTCTAGACTTGGGACATGGCCACGCCTGCCCCGCCGGACGATCTCGCCTCCCGAGGGGAATTGGGTCCCGCAGTGGAGGTGCTGGCCCGCCTGGCTCGAATCCTCGAGCGAGCCTCCGGCGAGCTCAGCCTGGCCCACTATCGGGTCCTCGCCATGGTGTCGTCTGGCGATGGCCGAGCCTCTCGCCTGGCGACCCGGCTCTCCCTGGGCAAGCCGGCGATCAGCGCCGCGGTGGACTCGCTGGCTGCCCGCGAGATGATCGTCCGGTCCGGACCTGAGGAGGACCACCGGGCTACCCGCCTGGAGATCACGCCGCGGGGACGCTGTGCCCTGGCCGCGGCGGAGTCGGCCATGGCAGCGGAGCTGGCCGACCTGCTCCACAGAACTCCTGACCCGGAGGCCGTCCTCACCGCCCTCGATGCTCTCTCGGCCAGTCTTCACGAACGACGGGCGGAGCGCATGGCCGCCACGACGGGACCGGGCATGCTCCCCTCCACGAGCTCGTGAGGAGAGGCCAGAACAAGCAGCGGCCGGCGGGCTGGATGCGCCGCCTCCTCCCCTATCTGCGGCCGCACCGCACCGCCATCCTGGTGGCGCTGGGGGCCGCCGTATTCGGAAGCGCCTGCCAGGCGGCAGCTCCGCTGGTGGCTCGGGAGATCCTCGACAACGTGATCCTCCACCACCGGTCCCCGATGGCTCCCTGGCTGGCGGCCCTGGTGGGCATCGGGGTGCTGACGTTCGCGGCCGCCCACCTCCGCCGCTACCACGGCGGACGGGTCGCCCTGGACGTCCAGTACGACCTGCGCAACGCTATGTACGACCGGCTCATGGAACTGGATTTCGCCAGCCACGATCGGATGCCGACCGGTCAGCTGGTGTCTCGGGCCAACTCCGACTCCAGCTTGGTGCAGGGGCTGCTGGCCTTCTTCCCGAATGTGAGCGGAAATGTTCTCCTGCTGGTGAGCTCCCTGGCGATCATGGTGGTGCTCTCACCCCTGCTCTCGGTGGTCAGCGTG
>PLTL01000282.1 GCA_003164475.1 Candidatus Dormiibacterota bacterium
CCACGGCGTTCCTGATCGGCATCGCCATCACCAGTAGCTATCGTCGCGCTGAGCGGATCGGGATCGCGCTGGGGCTGGTCGAGCTGGTCTTCGTGCCCGCCGTCATCATGGCGCATCCCAGCCTGCACGCCATCGGACTAGGGCTGGAACATCTGCCCCTTCAGAACCATTCGTACCTGTTCCTCCTCGCAGCCAACGTCGGTGCCGTGGTCATGCCGTGGATGATCTTCTACCAGCAAGGTGCGGTGGTCGACAAAGGGCTGCGGCCTCAGAGCATCTCCAGTGAGCGACGCGACACGGCGGTCGGCGCGATCCTCACCCAGTTGATCATGATCATGATGGTGCTCGCGTTCGCCGCCACGGTGGGGCGATCCCACCCGGGGGCGACGCTCCGCACCGTGACGGAGATGTCGGCGGCCCTGCATCCCTTCCTCGGGGCGTTTGCAGCGAAGGTCCTCCTTGGAGCCGCGGTTCTGGGCGCCGCCCTGGTCGCGGCCCTCGTGGCGTCGCTCGCCGGCGCCTGGGGGATCTCCGAGGTCTTCGGATGGAGCCACACCCTCAACGAGCGGCCGAATCGCCGGACCGCGAAGTTCTACACCACCTACAGTCTGGCCCACGTCCTCGGCGCAGTGATCGTGCTTCTCAGCTTGGATCTCGTCAACCTGGTGATCGACGTGGAGGTGATGAACGCTCTGCTCCTGCCCATCGTGCTTGGCTTTCTGTTGGTTCTCGAGGCGCGAGCGCTGCCGGACGAGTATCGAACGCACGGTGTTCGCCGGGTCATCTCAACCGGGGTCTGCCTAGCCGTCATCGGCTTTGGCCTCTTCACTGTGCCCGTAGCGCTCGGATGGCTGTAGCCGCCACCGGCCCCACCCACAGCGAGGCTGTCGCCGGGCGACTGCCGCCGGCTCCGGTTTGCCACCGGGCGAGCGGCTGAGTGACACCATCTGGCTGGGTCAGACGGGCTGGGATCCATCGATCACGGCTCTGAAGCTGTCGAAAGCGGGCATCCGGCATCCGAATTCGCGTCCGGTGTCGCGCACGGAGTGGTAGGCGACGGCAATCTCTCTGCGGTCGCTCAGGGCGTGGGCCATGCAGCGTCGGTGGTACTCACTGTGGACGCCTGCGAACCTGTACAGGTGACCCGTCAGCCAGGCTCTGAAACGTCCCGAGACTCCGCGGCCGTCATCCAAGAAGATCCGCGCTTCCGGAAACCGCTCCAGGACCACACCTCGTGCCGCACAGATATTGAGGGCCTCGTGGACGGCCAAGAGCATGCGCCGAAAGACTTCCCTGTCGTTGACCACCGCCCTTGCGCTTCCGGCTTCGACCAGCGCCGGCCACATGGCGGCGTTGAGCGCGTATTGAAGCCAATGCCACTGCAGAATATCGGACTCGTGCGCCGGTGCCAGGCCGGCACCAGAGAACACTTCGCGAATTGACTGTGCCCGCCCCTCAGCCGCAGAGCGGACGGCTCCCAGTGGAAGGACAGGTTTGATCGCGACCGTCAGCTTCCCACCGGCCCGTGAACCGCCGGCGACTGCGTCTGCGAGAACGTAGTTGCCATGAGGGAGTGCCTGATCAAGGGGGCCTGGACCCGCCCAGTTCGCCGTGAAGATCACCGTGGTGAAGGCCGATGGCATTCCAGTGAGGCTCTGGAGCACGTCCGCCAGCTGATACAAGCGAACCGGGACCAGCACGAATGCGATATCGGGGGGAAGTGCTTCCACCACGTTGTAGTGATACAGCTGCCGGCGGTGGCGTCTGCGGCCTCGGCGCAGATCCAGCCAGTCCACTTCAAGCAGCGAGTCCCTGGCGGTGGCCGTTCCGGGGCGCACCAAGTGAGTCACCGCGCAACCCTGTTCCCGCAGCAGCGCTGCGTAGATGGTGCCGATGACGCCGGTGCCCACAACCGCCACCGGGGGCTGCCTGCCCTGGCATGGCCCTCGGGTTGGCTCCTCAGCCTCCACCTCGCTCCGTTTATACTCCCGCAGGCTTGGTCCAGCGATGTGCTGGTCGGCGACACGGCTGGCCGTGGCAGTTCGTTCGCCGGCAGTTGGCGACCGGTTTGCCGGACCGTGGGGCGGCCGGAGCCGTGTCTTGGGGGCTCCGGTTCGCGAGGTGGGTGGGAGGCTGACGGGCGTGAGCATCCCCAGGGACCTGTGCCTTCGGGTGCGGTCGTGGGCTATCTCTGGGTATTCCCAGGGTGCAGAGGACAGCTCGATCCGGGTGCGCCACTTCTGCCGGTTGAGCAGGTCGGTCTGTAGCTGGCAGCAGAACGGCTCGAGTTCTCCCCGGCCCTTCTGGGCGGGTGCGGAGCTCCCGCATGACTTGGATCGACCGGAGGGGTCCCGTCAGGGGGTCACCTGACCGTGAGGACGTGGGGTGACCCCGGGCTGGCTCCGGTGGGGTGGGGGTGAGAGTTCCCGATGAGGAGTCCGGTACAGCCTGACCTTCCCTGCTCAAGCGGGTTGACTCCAGGCCCCAGCCTGGCGTAGCCTGCCGCGCCGTGAAGGTCGACGTCGACCGGCCGGAACTGAATGGTCGGTCCCCGCGCTGCGGCAGGTGGTTCGGGGCCGGGCCTTGCACCGCGCGCCGCTCTGCGGCCAGCTGCCGTGGGCTGGCTTCCCGGGGGTGGCGGGTGCAAGCCGAGGAGGGCAGGGGATGACGTCCGACAGGGCGAAGGCGCAGGCGAAGGCGCGGGCACAGGCGCGGGCACAGGCGCGGGCACAAGCGCGGCCGCCGGCCAAGGCGCAGGCCAGGCCTGCGAGGAGGGGGAGGCCGCTTCTGGGCGGCCTCATCCTCTTGGTCGGGCTGATCCTGGCGTTCCTGCTGGCCGCCCTGCTGTTTGGCCGCCTCTAGGCCTGGGCGACCTACGAGCTGTCTCTCCGGGGGGCAGCCCTGAGCCGAACGTGCCGGGGGATGGCTGGTCGGCGGGAGTGTGGCCAGGGTTCGCTTCTCGGAGATCAGGGTCGAGGTCTTGAGGCCTCCTAGGCCTCCCTCTGGGCGCGGAATCGAAGCGGATCGGTCCATCGGGGGCGCTGGTGAGATCAGCGGCGGTTCGAGCCGTCCAACGGCGACTTCGTTGAACCGACCACAGGACAACCTCGTCAGCTCTGCAAGTTGAGATCTGCCTGGCTCCCATGGGTTGACACGCACTCATCTCGCCTGGAGCTCCGGTGGGTCACGCTGCACCCGTTCAGACCCGAGCAGCAGCCGGCCGTTGGCTGCATGCACCTCTTGCCGATGCCGCTCCTTGGAAGAGCGTGCGCCGGCTAGTTGCCGTCTCCGACCAACGCCAGAGCAACGTCCATCGCGGCCGCCCCGAACTGCTCGGCGGTTTGCTCGATGCCGAGCGCCGGCAGCGCGCCCGCCACCGGCGCGAGGTTGCCCAGGTAGACAGCGACCAGGGCGAGCACCGCGCGCACTTGCTGGCGCGGCTCGGCGTCCGGGTCGACGATAGCGGTGAAGAGCCCGAGCATCCGGCGCTGTGTCTGCTCGCCCTCCTCCGGGTGGTAGCGCATGGCTGGCTGGTTCTCCTGCGCGAAGCGGACCCAGCGGCTCCACGGTCCCTGGAGGAGCACCGCGACCCGTCTCAGGACCTCCTGGCGGGTCTCCGTGGTCCGCGGCTGTGACTGGGCCCAGGCCACGAGCTCGTCGAGCGGGGCGAGCAGACTCTCCATGATCCCGGCCAGGAGCGCCTCTTTGGAGGAGAAGTGGTAGTAGAGGGAGGCCTTCTTGATTCCCAGCCGCTCGGCGATCTCCCGTAGGGAGGTCTTGTCGTAGCCCTGCTCGGTGAAGAGCTCGAGGGCGACCTCGATGGCTCGCTCCCGGGTGTCAGTGTGTCGCGGACTCATCGCGTCTGATCCTATCTGTCCTGACCTGGGTCACCTACTTGACGGCAGGTTGTCCATGGCTCTATCCTTAGCGGCATGGTACACCAACCGGGCGACAGGTAGAGAAGGTAGCAGGATGGGCACGAGGATGACGACCACAGGATGCCACCGCCGGTGGACCCTCTTCGGCCTCGGCGGCGAGGCCACCCGCCGGCTGACCAGGGCTGGCACGGCGCTGGCTGCGACTTCGGATCGCGCTCCCACGCGGCCATGACCGCTCCCGCCATCTCGGCAGAGCACCTCGCCCGCTCATTCGGCTCCACCCGCGCCCTGGTGGATGTCAGCCTCGACGTTCCGGCGGGCAGCGTGTGCGCGCTTCTGGGCCGCAACGGTGCCGGCAAGACCACGGCGGTCCGCATCCTCACGACCCTGCTCCCCGCTGACGGCGGCCATGCCCTGGTCGATGGTCTCGACGTTGCCACCCATGCGGACCAGGTGCGGACCAGGATCGGGGTGACCGGCCAGACCGCAACCATGGACGAGCTGCTGACGGGGTCCGAGAACCTTGAGACCATCGGGCGCTTCTGCCACCTGGGGGCGGCCGCCTCGCGCCGGCGCGCGGATGAGCTGCTCCACCAGTTTGATCTCGTCGGTGCCGGCAAGCAGCTGGTGAAGCACTACTCGGGCGGCATGGTGCGGCGCCTCGATCTTGCCGCCAGCCTGGTCGCCGAGCCCGAGGTGCTCTTCCTCGACGAACCCACCACCGGATTGGACCCGGTCGGCCGTGGCGAGGTGTGGGCCTCGATCCGCACCCTGGTCGCGGGCGGCACCACGGTACTGCTGACGACGCAGTACCTGGACGAAGCCGACCGGCTCGCCGACACCATCGTCGTCATCGACCGTGGCCTCGTTGTGGCGCAGGGAACTCCAGAGCAGCTCAAGGCGTCGATCGGGCGGCCATTTGTCCGGGTCGCGCTGGCCGGGGCTGACGCCGCCACCGTGGAGCGGGTCCGGCAGCTTCTCGGCCGGGAGGCCGAGGTCCATGGACGATCGGTGAGCGCGCCTGCCGATAACGGTCTGGTCACCCTCGGCGAGGTGGTGGCGCAGCTCCGCCAGCTGGGTGTGCCCATCGATGAGGTCGGACTGGAGCTTCCAAGCCTCGACGAGGTCTTCACCACGGTAACCGACCACTCCGCGAACGCCGGCCGGATGGCGACAACACAGGTGGACGAGTCATGAGCCGGGTGTCAATCCTGGAGCAACACCGACTGCGATGGGGACTGCTCGATGCCTACACGGCCACCCGGCGGTTCATCATCCGGGGGATGCGTCAACCCGACGTCATCTTCGGCAGTGTGCTGATTCCCGTCATCTTTGTGGTTCTTTTTGGCTATGTTTTCGGTAGCTCGATCAAGATCCCCGGTGGGAACTATCGATCCTACCTGATGCCGGGGCTCTTTGCCATGTCGATACTGTTCAGCTCGAACAATGTCGCGGTCGCTGTGGCCACCGACATGACCGAAGGTGTCGTCGACCGCTTCCGGACGCTCCCCATCGCCCGCTCGGCGATCCTCATCGGGCGCTCCTTCTCCAGCTTGCTGCTGGGGATTCCGGTTCTGGTGGTGATGGTTGGGTGCGGCCTGGCGGTGGGCTGGCGTGCCGAGGATGGCCTCGGCAACGCGGTGCTCGCCTTCCTGCTCTTCGAGCTATTCGGCTTTGCCATGGGCTGGCTTGGGATCCTGGTGGGGCTACTGGCGGGCTCCGCCCAGGCGGCGGATGTGATCATCAGCATCCCCACCTTCCTCCTCGGCTTCATCTCCAGCGTCTTCGTTGACCCGGCGCTGATGCCCGCGTGGTTGAGGGTGATCGCCTACTGGAACCCGATATCAGCCTTGGTGACCGCCGGTCGCCAGCTCTTTGGCAACGCCATCGGGCCCCCACCGTCTGGAGTGTGGTCGCTGGACCACCCCATTGCCACCACCATCGGGCTGGCGCTGGTCATCATCATCGTCGTGGCGCCAATCTGCGTGCGCCTCTACAGCAGAAGCACGCGCTAAGCGACCGCCGACCGCGTCCCCTTGGGCCGAGTCGCTGAACGCCACCGGGCGCGGGTGTCACTAGGGCCCATCGCCAGCCCTTGCGACTGTCCACTCAAATGGGCCCGACCGCGATCGTGGTGGGGCCGGCAAGAGGTCGGCGTCAGGGGCCGCAGGGGGTTCCTGGTCGGCTCTGGCCCGGGCCGGGGCCGGATTACTTCCCCCAGGTAGGGGGTGCCTGGCATCCGCCCACGCGGTGAGGGGGTGTTCGACGACGCCCCCACCAGGAAGCGGCTCAGCACCCTGCCGATGGCGGTCAAGACCGGGCGTCCGGCTCACGGGCACCCCCGCGCCATGCTGAAGAGCGGCCAGCCCAGCAGACCTGATCCATAAGGCTCTTGCCGAGCCAGCCACTTGCTGACCTGGGATAGAGATCATCTCGGTCTCCCAAGTCACCCGGGCCGTCCAGGTGCAATTGCCCGCCGGGGCGCGCATCTGCGCGCCCCGTAGGTCGGCAGGGCCAGCAGCCTGGCCGATCTCCGCTGAGAATCAGCAGGGTGGCGGGACGATCACCAGGCAGCCGTTGTGACCGCCGAAGCCGAAGGAGTTGGAGAGGACCGGGCCGGGCTCCCAGGCCCTCGCCTCGTCCCGCACCACGTCAATGTGAATCTCCGGGTCCGGCTGCTGGTAGCCGGCGGTGGGGGGGATGGCGCGGTGCTGAATAGAGAGCACTGCGGCCACGGCCTCGATCGCGCCTGCGGCTGCGAAGCCGTGACCCGTGATGCCCTTGTTGGAGGTCACAGGCGGCCCCGGCTCACCGAACACCTGGTTGATGGCTGCGGCTTCGACCAGGTCGTTGAGGTGGGTCGAGGTGCCGTGGGCGTTTATCTGCCGGATGTCGGCGGGCTCGAGGCAAGCGTCGGCTAGCGCCAGTCTCATGCAGGCCACCGCACCTCGGCCGTCGGGGGAGGGGGCGGTGATGTGGTGGGCGTCAGAGGTACTGGCGGCACCGGTCAGCTCGGCGAGGATCTGCGCTCCGCGCCCGACCGCGTGTTCCCACTCCTCGAGGACCAGAGCGCCGGCGCCCTCACCCATGAGGAAGCCGTCGCGCCTCACGTCGAAGGGACGGGATTCGCCCAGCGAGGAGAGCGCGGTCATGTTGGACAGGGCCGCCAGGGCCACCTCGTGCATGGAGGCCTCGGCGCCCCCGCCGATGGCCAGCTCGCAGCGGCCGCTGGCGATCAGCCGTGCCGCGGCGCCCACGGCATGAGAGCCGGCCGCGCAAGCGGTCACGATGGCCTCGGAGGGGCCGCGCCAGCCAAACCTCATCGAGATGTTGGCGGCGCCGGCGTTGGCCATCATTGCCGGGATCAGGAAGGGCGACACGCGCTGGGGTCCACGGGTGTCGAAGACCCGGACCTGCTCGATCAGCGTGTGGAAGCCGCCCGCACCGCTGGCGAACACCACCCCACACCTCTCCGGGTCGCCGTGGGGCTCGCCGGCGCCGGTGAAGGCCTCCTGGGCGGCGGCGACGGCGAACTGGGTGAAGCGGTCGAGGCGGCGCGCTTCCTTGGGCGTGAACCATTGCCCCGCGTCGAAGTCGGTTACCCGTCGCTCCCCTTTCACGGTGGGGTGGATGAGCCCCTCCCAGAGGGCCTCGGGACCCAGACCGCAGCAGGTCACGGCCCCGATCCCGGTGACCGCCACCCTGCGCCCTCGGATCGGGCCCTGGTCCCCGAAGCCCAGCAGCATCAGGGGCTCTCCGTCAGAGAGCCTGGCCCCTGGGCCAGCTCGAGCTCCCCGATCTCGGGGCGATGTCCGGCGCTGCAGCGGAGTTCGGCCTGGACCGGCTCCCCACACTCGCGGTGGAGGATGGCCAAGGGTCCCCCAGCCGGCGCCAACCAGCGGTCACCCCACTGCATCAGCGCGGTGAGCGCGGGCAGCAGCCCGGCTCCCTTCTCGGTCAGACGGTACCCCCGCCGCGCCCGCTGGCCCGGCTCCTGGTACGTCACCCTTTCCAGGAGACCGTTCATCACCAGCTCCCGGAGTCGGGCAGCGGCCACCGGTTGGCTGACGCCCGCCCGCTCCACGAAGTCGTCGAAGCGGGCGGTCCCGTAGAACGCCTCCCGGAGGATCAGAAGGGCCGAGCGGGTTCCCACCACATCAAGTGCCCGCCCGATCGAGCACTCGTCAGCCTTCCAGCGACCCCGTGGCTGGAGAGGGCCGTTGAGGTGGAGCGCGTACACCATGCCGCCATGGTAGCTGACTTGTGTGCGACTAAGCCATTGGCTCCTGGTGGCTGGCCGGGCGTCCTCGTCAGCCCCGCCTGCCTGGAGGACGCCACCGCAGCGGCAGCGGCTGAGGTTCCCGGGCGGTCCGGTCTCCCAGACGGGATTGGGCCGGTGAGCGGCCGGCAGCCCCGACCGCTGTGCACTAGCAGGGTGTTGAACTAGGCG
>PLTL01000311.1 GCA_003164475.1 Candidatus Dormiibacterota bacterium
AGGGAACGGATCAGGGACGAGTTGGTCAAGCTCCTCATGGCACCCAAGCCCTCGACCGGGCTCCGGCTGCTGCAGCGCACCGGGCTGCTGCACCAGTTCGCTCCCGAGCTGGCGGCGATGGCCGGGGTGGAGCAGGGTGGCTACCACCTCGGCGATGTCTTCGAGCACACCTGCCTTGCCCTCGACGCCTCCCCGGCCCGGAAGGTGGTGCGATTGGCGGTCCTCTTTCACGATATCGGCAAGCCGCCAACCGCGGCCCTGGGGCCGGGGGGCCCCACCTTCCACGGGCACCCCCAGGAGGGTGCCGAGCTGGCCGCGGCGGTGATGCAGCGGCTGCGCTTCAGCGGTGTCGAGATCGAGGCGGTCCGGAAGCTGGTGCTGCTCCACATGCGCCCCATCCAGTACCGGCCGGAGTGGGCCGACAGCGCCGTCCGGCGGCTCTGGCACGCCGCCGGTGACAGCCTGCCCCAGCTGCTGGCCCTGGCCCGTGCCGACACCGAGGGGTCGTCGTTCCCCGGGCTCGACCAGCTGACCGAGCTGGAGCGGCGGCTCGCCGAGGTGGCCGCCGCCCACCCGGAGGGGCTCCGGGCGCCGCTGGGGGGTGACCAGCTGAAGCGCGCCTTCGGCCTTGCCGCCGGGCCCTGGGTGGGGCGGGCCCAGCGGTCGCTGCTGGAGGCGGTGATGGAGGGCGAGCTCGAGAGGACCGAGGGCCCCGACCTGGAGCAGGCGGCGCTGGACCACCTGGAGCGGCATCGCCCCGAGTGGGAGCCGCGTCCTGGGGAAGCGGGCGCGCCCCCGGGGTAGACTGGGGCCGAACGGGACTGCTACGACTTGTCTGGGGTGCCTGCGATCGACCTCCTGAAGCGGCTACGAACGCTGGTCCTGGAACTGCCACAGCAGCTCCGATTGGCCTACTGTCTGGCCCGGGACCCGCGCACCCCAGCCCCGCTGAAGGCGGCCCTGGGGGCGTCGCTGGCGCTAATCCTCAACCCCGCCATCGACCTGCCCGCGTGGGTCCCGGTGGTGGGTCAGATGGACACCATCGCCCTGACCCTGACCGTCATCAGGACCTTCAACGCCCAGGCTCCTCGGGAGCTGCGCAAGGAGATCGAGGCTCAGATCAAGGCGGGGGAGAGCAGGCTCGACCTCGACCTGAGGCTTGGGACCCAGGCCGCGGTGGGGCTGACGGCCCGAATCCGCTCGCTCACAGCCCAGCGCCGGGCCAAGCCAGGTCCAGAGCCCCCCAGCGCCCCGCCTCCCTGGTACCGTTCTCCTGCGCCGGCCGGGGGGCAGGCCAGCCAGCCAGCTGGCGAGCCCGGGTCCACGGGAGCCCCGCCTCAAGTAAGTGAGGAGCATTCGATTTGAAGGTGATCCTGACCAAGGACGTGGCCGGCACCGGGCGGGCCGGAGACGTTCGTGAGGTAGCCGACGGATACGCCCGCAACTACCTCCTGCCTCAGCGGCTGGCCCAGCCCGCCAAGCCGGAGGCGGAGGCCCAGATCCGGGCCCAGCGCGAGCGTCAGCGCCACAAGGTGGAAGCGGAGCTGCACGAGGCGCAGGAGCTCGCCCGCCGGCTGGAGGCGACCGAGGTGGAGATCTCAGCGCGGGCCGGCGACACCGGCAAGCTATACGGAGCCGTGGTCAACATCGACGTGGCCGAGGCCATCGAGGCCCAGCTGGGGATCATCATCGACCGGCGCAAGATCGAGTTCGAGCCTGCCCATGAGGTCGGCGAGCACCAGGCCGTGGCCAAGCTCCACTCTGAGGTTGAGGCCCGGATCAACGTCCGGGTCGTCGCCGCGTGAGCGCCCGGCCGGAGCTCCGGCCGGCCACCCCACTCCGGGTCCCCCCGCACAACGTCGAGGCCGAGCGCTCGGTCCTGGGGGCTCTGCTTCTAGACAAGGACCAGATCGGGGTGGTGGTCGGCAAGCTCGAGGCCGATGACTTCTACCTCGACGCCCACGCCGACCTCTTCCGGGCCATGCTCAGCCTCTTCTCCCAGGGCACTCCGATCGACACCCTGACCCTGGCCGATGAGCTGGAGCGCCGGGGAGCCTTGCTCCGGGTGGGCGGGCTGGAGGTGCTGACCTCTCTGGCGGCGTCGGTGCCGACGGCGGCCAACGTCGAGTACTACGCCAAGATCGTCTCCGACCACTCCCTGAAGCGCCGTTTGATCTCGGCCGGAGGCCGGCTGGCCGACCTCGGCTTCGATGATGCCCTGGACGCCCAGCCCGCCATCGAGGAGGCGGAGCGCACCGTCTTTGCGGTGGCCGACCGCGGCCGGGTCAAGAGCGATTTCGAGTCGATCGGGGTGCGGCTGCCCCAGACCTGGGAGCTTCTCCAGCGGGCCTACGATCAGCGGTCCAAGCGCGCGGTCACCGGCGTGGCCAGCGGCTTCGGCGAGCTGGATGCGCTCACCTCGGGCTTCCAGCGCTCCGAGCTGATCGTGGTGGCGGCACGGCCGGGAGTGGGCAAGACCTCCTTCGCACTCAACGTGGCCCGGCACGCCGCGGTGCAGCGTGGCCACGTGGTGGGCCTCTTCAGCCTGGAGATGGCCAGGGACGCCTTGGTCCAGCGCATGCTCTGCAGCGAAGCCGGTGTCGACGCGTACCGGCTCCGCACCGGCCAGCTCGCCGACGACAGCTGGCAGAGGATCGCCGAGGCCATGGACACCCTCAGCCGGGCGGCCATCTTCATCGACGATACCCCGGCCATCTCGGTGATCGAGATGAGGGCCAAGGCCCGCCGGCTCAGGGCCCTGGCTCCGGTCGACCTCCTCATCGTCGACTACCTGCAGCTGATGCGATCCTCGACCCGCTCCGACTCCCGGGCCCAGGAGGTGTCGGAGATCTCGGCGGGCCTGAAGAGCCTGGCCCGGGAGCTGGACGTGCCGGTGCTCGCCGTCTCCCAGCTCAACCGGGAGTCGGAGCGGCGCACCGACCGCCGGCCCCAGCTGAGCGATCTCCGGGACTCGGGAAGCATCGAGCAGGACTCCGACATCGTCATGTTCCTCTACCGCCCGGGCATGCACGAGGAGGGCAAGGACCCCGGGATAACCGAGCTCGACATCGCCAAGAACCGCAACGGCCCGNNCGAGGGCAAGGGCAAGATCGTCGACGTCCTGGCCGAGTCCGCCCAGATGGTGATCCGCAGCCAGGGCGGCAACAACGCCGGCCACACGGTCGTGGTCGGCGGCCGCACCTTCAAGTTCAACCTGATCCCGGCCGGCATCCTCCATCCCTCGACCGTCTGTGTCATCGGCAATGGGGTCGTGCTGGACCCCAAGGTGCTCTTGCATGAGATCGAGGACCTGGAGTCGCAGGGGGCCAATCTGGAGAACCTGGTGATCAGCGAGCGGGCCCACATGATCATGCCCTACCACCCGGTCCTGGATCGGCTGGAGGAGAGCGCCCGCGGCGATGACCGGCTGGGGACAACTTTCCGTGGGGTCGGCCCCGCCTACAGCGACAAGGTGAGGCGGATCGGGTTTCGGGTGGGCGACCTCCAGAAGCTGCGCTTCCTGGAGAAGAAGCTCGAGTTCGTGCTCCCCCTCAAGAACGAGGTCCTGGTCCGGCTCTACTCGGCGCCCCCCTTCGCCGTGGGCACCATCCTCGACGAGTACGCCGACTACGCCCGGCGGCTGGAGCGCTTCATCCGCGATCCCTATCCCCTCATCCAAGGCGCCATCGCGAGGGGCCAGCGGGTGATCCTCGAGGGGGCCCAGGGCACCATGCTCGACCTGGACCTCGGCACCTATCCCTACGTGACCAGCTCCTACCCCTCGGCGGGCGGCGCCCTGGCAGGGGCTGGCATCGGGCCCCGTCACGTGACCCGGACCATCGGGGTGTTCAAGGCCTACACCACCAGGGTCGGGTATGGTCCCTTGCCTACCGAGCTTGAGGGCGATCTGGCCGAGCACCTTCGGGAGCGTGGCGACGAGTACGGCACCACCACGGGCCGGGCCCGCCGAGTGGGCTGGTTCGACGCCTGCGTGGCCCGCTACTCGGTGGCGGTCAACGGGATCGACTCCCTCGCGCTGACCAAGCTCGACGTTCTCGACGAGCTCGAGGCCGTCCGCATCTGCACCGGCTACCTCAGCAAGGGGCAGCCCCAGGACCATCCCCTGGCCAACATCTCCCACCTCAAGCACCTGGAACCGCAGTACGAGGAGCTGCCTGGATGGCGCTGCAGCACCAGGGACGCCCGCCGGCTCGAGGAGCTCCCTCCGGAGGCCCGGACCTACCTGGGACGGATCGCGGAGCTGGCCGGAGCGAAGTTGGACTGGGTCTCGGTCGGGGCGGGCCGGGATCAGACCATCGAGCCCGCGGATTGGTAGCCCCCGGCGCGCGCCGGCGCCGCCTCGCCGCCGCCCTGTCCCTGCTCCTGGCGCTGCTGCTGGGCTCCCTGGCGCTGCTGCTCTCGGCGCTGGCCGCCTCTTCGGGGCCCTGGACCCCACTCCAGCCGATCCCCGGCCTCGCATCCGAGCACGCCGTGGTCTGGCAGCTGGTGGGGAACCCCGCCAACCCCCAGCAGTTGGCGGCGGCCACCAGCCGGGGGGTCTGGCTCAGCTCAGACGGCGGCCAGACCTGGGCCGCCACCACGATCACCGAGTACGCCTGGGCGGTCGACTTCACCGGCTCGGGCAGCACCCTCCTGGCCGGGACCGCCCGCTCCGGGCTCTACCGAAGCACCGACGGGGGCCAGACCTGGAGCCAGGAGAACACCGGGCTGCGCAGCCTCGACGTGAGGGCGATCACCTCCGGCCCGACCGCCATCGTGCTGGGCACCCAGAAGGGGGTCTACGTCAGCGGGACCGGCACCGCCTGGGCCCAGGCCGGTCTCCGCGACCTCAGCATCAGCTCGGTGGCGATCATCGCCGACACCCCGCTGGGCGTGGTAGCCGGTTCCGACCAGGTGGCCCAGGCCGACAACCTGTACCGCTCTCTCTCGGTGGGGGCTAACGGGGGCTGGCAGGCGCTGCCGGGCGGCGACCCCGGGGGCGCCCCGGTGTCCGCGGTGGCGGTCGGGCCCCTGGCCAAGGGCGCCTCCACGCCGCCCCTTCTGGTGGGGAACCTGAAGGGGCTGTACGCCAGCTCCGACGGGGGGGACACCTGGCAGGCCCAGTCCCTGGCCGGCGGGGTGCTCTGGGCCGTCAACAGCATCGCCTTCGATCCCGAGAACCCCCAGGTGGTCTACCTGGGAGGCGACAACGGGGGTAGCTCCGGCGGCGGCCTCCAGCGCAGCGTCGACGGGGGTGACAGCTGGGCGGCCTTTCAGCAGGGGCTTCCTGCCTCGGACGTGACCTCGATCGACGTCCTGCCGACCAGCCCCCTCACCGTCCTGGCCGCGGTCTGGAACGCGACCAGCCGGACCCCGGGCACCGCCCGGGCGCTGGACACCAACGCCCCCCCGCCGGTGGCGTTGCACTCCAGCTCGGGCACCCCGATATCGGTGGTGGTCTCGCCCACGCCGGCCGCCACCGCGAGCCCCCGCCAGCACCGCACGACGAAGGCCAAGGCGAACTCCGTCGCGGCCTGGGTGGTTGGGGTGGCGGCGGTGGTCATCGTCGTGCTGGCGATCCTTGCGACCACCTTGCTGCGGCGCCGCCGCCGGCGCCTCGAGGCCGAGGCCCCGCCATGACCGACCGTCTGCGAGGCGGGACCCCCGAAGCCCGGCTGGCGGAGCTGGGCCTCGAACTCCCAGTTCTGCCGGTGCCGCTCGCCAGCTACGTGCCCTTCACCTTCGCGGGCGACCTGGTGGTGACCTCGGGGGTGCTGCCGGTCCGAGGCGGGCGGGTGGTGATCGGCCGGCTGGGCTCTGACCTGGTGGTGGAGCAGGGCGTCGCCGCGGCCCGTCTGGCGGCGCTCTCCTTGCTCTCGCTGCTGGCGGCGGCGGCCGGGCGGCTGGACCGGATCGAGGGGCTGGTCATGCTCACCGGGTACGTTCGCTCCGCCCCCGACTTCTCGCGCCACTCCGAGGTCGTGGATGGAGCCTCGGAGCTGCTGCTCCAGGTTCTGGAGGACCGGGGCCACCACGCCAGGGTGGCGGTCGGGGTGGCCGAGCTACCCCGAGAGGCCTGCCTCGAGCTCCAGCTGATCGCCAGGCGCTGAGGGGCGGTCGGCCCGGGCGCCCCAGGCAGCGACAACGGTGGGTCGCGTCAAGGGCCGGCCCGGCCAGACCCCTCGTAGCCGGCCGGGCCGCCGCCTGACGTCCGGGGCGGGGTCCAGCCCGAGGCTCGCACGGCCGGGAGGAGGACGGTGAAGCTGGCGCCGTGGCCCAGTTTGGAGTCGACGTAGACGCGCCCCCCTTGGGCCTCGGCCAGGGCCTGAACGATGGCCAGACCCAGCCCGCTGCCGCCATCCTGGCGGGAGCGGGAGCCGCTGGCGCGGTAGAAGCGCTCGAAGACGTGGGGGAGGTCTTGGGCAGGGATCCCCGGCCCCTGGTCGGTGCAGCGCAGGCCCACCATCGCGCCCTCGTCCACCGTGCCCCAGGAGATAGCCGAGCCCTGGCCGTGGCGCTCGGCGTTGCGGTGGAGGTTGCTGACGATGGTGGACAGGGCGTCCGGGTCGACCATCGCGGAGAGCTGGCCCTGCGAGGCCGAGGAGATCTCGGAGCTCCCCTGCCGACCCTCCAAGAACTGGCCGAGGAAGGCCCCCAGCTCGACCGGCCGGGGCTGCAGGGAGCGCCGGTCGTCGGCACGGGCCAGGGTCAGGAGGTCCAGCACCAGGCGGTGCATCCGGTCCGCCTCCTGGGACATCACCGGCAGGGCACCTCGCACCTCCTCCAAACTGGCCCCGCCTCCTCGCTGGAGCACCTCCAGGTACCCCTTGATGGCCGTGAGCGGGGTGCGCAGCTCATGGGACGCGTCGGCGATGAACTGGCGCATGTGGCGCTCCGCCTCCTGGCGGACCCGCACCGTCCGCTCGACGCTGTCGGCCATCTCGTCGAAGACGGCGGCCAGCATTCCGACCTCGTCCCCCCGGGGGCTGAGCCCACTGCGCTGGGAGAGGTCACCCCGGCCCAGCCCCGCAGCGGCCTGGGTCAGCCTGCGCAGCGGCCCCAATCCCCTGGAGGTGATCCAGAGCCCGATCAGCAGCGCCACCACCAGCACCGCGGCGCTCCCGGCGGCAACCACGGCGGTGGCCGTGCCGAGCTCGGTCCGCACCGGCCCGGCGGACTCGGCCAACTCCACCACCCCCAGGTGACGCCCCAGAGCGCCGGTGAGCGGGAAGAGCATCACCAGCTGGCTGCCGGCGCCGCTTCCCACCAGGGTCGGCCCGGAGCCGGTGCCGCCCTGGGCTGCGGCCAGAAGCTGGCCCTGTGCGGGGGCGGGCACGGTCACCCCGGCCTGCACCGGGGAGTTGGAGCCGGCTCCGGGGCCGGCCGAGGCCACCAGCTCGAGCTCCGTGGAGTACACCGCTGCCTTGACCCCGGCCTCGGCCAGCAGCCTGGCCAGATCGCCTCCGACGGTCGCTCGAGGAAGGGCCGGAAGGCCCCGACGCACCCGGGCCCGCTCCTCGGCGAGAACCACCGCCCGCCCCTCGGAGAAGGTGGCCCGGAGGGTCTGGGCCCGGCTGTTGAGGACCGCCTGGCTGAGCAGGCCGACCTCCACCGCGCCGGCCACGGCCAGCAGGACCGCGAGCAGCCCGACGAAGGAGAGCGTGAGCCGCCACCTGAGGCTGCGGTACCAGGGAACGGCCGCGTCAGTCGTCGGCAAGGCGATAGCCCACCCTGCGGACGGTCTGGATCAGGCGACGCTCGGGATCGCCCAGCTTGACACGCAGGTAGCGGACGTAGACCTCGAGGTTGTTCTCATCCCCGTAGAAGGAGACTCCCCAGACCGCGTTGAGGATCCGGTCGCGGGCCAGCACCTCGCCACGGTGCTCCATGAAGTAGGCAAGCAGGTCGAACTCGCGGGTGGAGAGGTCGATCTCAGACCCCTCGCTGAGGACCCGGCGGGTGCTGCGGTCCAGCTCCAGGGTGCCCACCCGAAGCACCGCCGCCTGCTCAGGCTGGCGGCGGCGGAGGACCGCCCGGACCCGGGCCAGCAGCTCCTCGAACTCGAACGGCTTGCCGAGGTAATCGTCGGCGCCGACCTCGAGGCCGCGGATGCGATCCCGGGTCTCGTCCCGGGCGCTGAGGATCACCAGCCCTCGCCGAGGGTCGCCGGCCAGCTCCTTGGTGAGGGAGATGCCGTCCATTCGGGGCATCATCACGTCCAGCACGACGACGTCGGGGGCGAAGCGGTCGACCACGGTCAGGGCGGCCCGGCCGTCGCTGGCGGTCTCCACCTCGAAGCCTTCACGGCTCAGCCCGAGCCTGATGAAATCGGTGATCGCCGGCTCGTCGTCGACCACCAGCACCCGGGGTGGGCCCGGGCGCCGGCCAGTCACCTCTTCGGGCATGGCTGGCGGGATTATAGGTCGGGGCATTGCCAGATCAGACCACCCCCGGCGCGGGGGCTTGCTTAGACATGGCTTAGACTCGGGCGCCGATGCCGAATGCGTGGCCCGGCTCGGTGGCGCCCACCCGGCACAGTGCCGCGGTCGGGGAGCAGCCTGTCTCCTGGCTGGAACGGGAGGGGGCGGACCCTCCGGTGCTGCTGCTCCACGGTTGGGGCGCCAGCGCCTCCACCTTCACCGGGCTGATGCGGCTCTGCCGCACCCGCAGGCGGATCCTCGCGCCCGACCTCCCGGGGTTCGGCCAGTCCCCCCAGGGCGAGACCCTCTGGACCACCTCCGGGTATGCCGACCTGGTGCGGGAGATGGTCCGCCTCCGGGGCTGGAGCCAGATCAGCCTTGTCGGCCACTCCTACGGTGGCAGCGTCTCCATTCGGCTGGCCGGCGAGCCCGGGGTCACCGTGGACCGGCTGGTCCTGTGCGACGCCTCGGGCGTGCGCTTCCCCAACCGGGGTGTCGTAGGGGCGCGGGTTCGGGTCTTCCGGGCGCTCCGGGCCAGCGCCGAGGCGGTGCTGCCCGGGCGGGCCGCTGAGTCCGCTGTCGAGTGGTTGCGCCAGCGAATGGGCTCGGCCGACTACCGGGCGGCCGGCGCCCTGCGACCGACCCTGGTGCACGCCGTCCAGGAGGACCTGAGCGGGACGGCGGCCCGGATCTCGGTACCGACTCTCATCGTCTGGGGGGCCAGAGACCAGGAGCTGCCCCTCGATCCCTACGGGCTCAGGCTCCGCCAGCTGATCACCAGCTCCGAGCTGGTGGAGTTCGAGTCCAGTGGACATTTCCCCTTCGTCGACGAGCCGGGGCGGTTCGCGGCAGTGCTCGACTCCTTCGTCGACGCCACACTCTGATCCCGTGACACTCCCGCTCTGGCAGGCCCTGGCGCTGACCATCCTCGCCGCCGCCTCCGGCCGGGCCCGCTTCGAAGGCTGGCTGTACCTGTACCAGCTGGACGAGTACCAGCCCAGCCGGCTGCTGCGGACCTTCCGGCGCCGGGTCTCGGCCAACTGGCGCTGGCAGCTGGCCCTACTCCTGGGGGGGGCCGCCCTGGCCGCGGCGGCCTTCGGTCCGAGCCGGCAGGGGGCCGCGGTGCCGTTGCTGCTGGCGGCGCTGCTGCCGTTCTTCACCAACCGTCCCTTCGGCAAGCGGGGGGAGCTGCGCTGGACCGGCAGGGCTCGGCGGCTCGCGGTGCTGGCTGGCCTCCTCACCCTGGCCGCGCTCTTCGTCTCCCTCTGGAGCGGCTGGCCGGGCGCGCTCGCCATTGGGCTCATCGACCTGGTGCTGGTGGCCGCACTGACCCTCGCCGAGGGCTTGATGACGCCCTCACTGCGCCGCCGGCGGCGCCGCTACATGGCCGAGGCGGCGTCCCGGATCCGGGATCTCGGACCTCTGGTGATCGGGATCACCGGGAGCTACGGGAAGACCACCGCCAAGCTCTTCCTCCAGCAGCTGCTGGACTCCCCTGAGAATCCCTGCTTCGCCACCCCTCAGAGCTTCAACACCACCTTGGGGGTCTGCCGGGCCATCAACGAGGGGCTCCGCCCCGAGCATCGCTACGCGGTGGTCGAGATGGGCGCCTACCGTCCCGGCGAGATCGCCGAGATCTGCTCCTTCACCCACCCCCAGATGGGCATCGTCACCGCGGTGGGGGTGATGCACCTGGAGCGCTTCGGCACCAGGCAGCGGATCGCCCAGGCCAAGTCCGAGCTGTTTTCGGCGCTTCCGCCGGACGGGGTCGCGGTGGCTCCCAGCACTGTGGAAGAGCGCGCCGCCCTGACCGCTGGGCTCCTGGCCAGGCCGGTCTGGGTGGGGAGGGCGGGAGATCGCTGGTGGGCCGAGGAGATGAGCGTCGCCCCCGAGGGCTCCAGCTTCCGGCTCCGGGGCTCGGAGGGGGAGGACCTGCGTCTGGTGGTGCCGGTCCACGGCGAGCCGATCGTGGGTGACCTGCTCTGCGCCTGGGCGGTGGCGGCCGAGCTGGGGATACCCGCTGCCCGGCTGCAGGAGCGGACCGCCGGCCTGACCGGGGCCCCGCACCGGCTCGAGGTGAGCCAGGTCGGGGGCATCACTATCATCGACGACGCCTACAATTCGAACCCCGACGGGGCCGCCGAGGCGCTCCGGCTGCTGGCGGTCCTGCCCGGCCAGCGTCGGGTGCTGGTGACCCCGGGGTTCGTGGAGCTGGGCCCACTGCAGGAGCAGAGCATGCGCGAGCTGGGAAGGCGGGCCGCCGAGGTGTGCTCGCACGTGATCCTGGTCGGCCCCAGGCAGTCGGCGGCGGTGGCGGCTGGGCTCCGCGAGGCGGGCTACCCAGCCCAGCAGCTCACCGTCGTGACCGACCTGGACGAGGCCCAGAGGCGGCTTCCCGAGGTGGCCGGGGCCGGCAGCGTGGTCCTCTTCGAGAACGACCTCCCCGACTCCTTCCTGGAGCTGGGATGAGCCTCTCCGGGGTGACCGTGGCTCCGGTCTTCGGCTCCCGCTCGGTGGAGCACGAGATCAGCATCATCACCGCCTGCCAGGCGATGCCGGTGCTGGCCGAGCTGGGGGCCCGGCTCATCCCCATCTACATCACCAAGCAGGGACGCTGGCTCACCCACCCCAGCTTCACTGATCTGGCCACCTTCCGAAAGCGGCTCCCGGAGGAGGGAGGGACGGTGCTCCTCGACCTCGCCAAGGGCCAGCTCCTGGTCGGAGGCGGCTCCCTCCTGGGCCGGCCCCGGGAGCTGGGCGACCTGGTGCTCTTCCCCCTCCTGCACGGGACCTTCGGCGAGGACGGCAACCTGGCCGGCCTGGCGGCCATGGCCCGGTTGCCCCAGGTGGGGAGCGGCACCCTGGCGGCCGCGCTGGCCATGGACAAGCTCCGCTCCAAGCAGGTGCTGCGGGCGGCGGGACTGCCCGCGGTACCCTCCCTGGCGGCGGGTGATGCTGAGCAGGCGCGGCGGGTGGCCGCGCAGCTCGGCTTCCCGGTTGTGGTCAAGCCCAACCGGGGCGGTTCCAGCGTGGGGGTGGGACTGGCTGGCGACGAGCTCGAGCTGGCGCGGGCGGCGGAACTGGCCCTGGAGTACGACACCGGACTGGTACTGGAGCCGGCCGTGCCGGGCGCGATGGACCTGAACTGCGCGGTGAAGCTGCGCGAGCCCCGCTTCTCGGAGGTGGAGCGGCCCGTCAAGGGCACCGGCCCTCTCAGCTACGCGGACAAGTACGCCGGCCAGGGCAAGCGGGCCGGGCCGCTGTCAGCGGGAGGCAAGCGGGCCGGCGCCAAGGCCAGCTCCGGCGACCCCCGGCGCGAGCTCCCGGCCGCGATCCCTGAGGCCACCCGGGCGGAGGTCCAGCGGCTGGCGGTCCGGGCGTTCGACGCGCTCGGATGTGCGGGGTCGGCCCGGGTCGACTTCCTCCTCTCGGAGACGGGCGAGCTCTACGTCAACGAGGTCAACACCCTCCCCGGCTCTCTGGCCTTCTACCTCTGGGAGGCCAGCGGGGTGCCCTTCCCAGCTTTGCTCGAGGAGCTGGTCCAAGAGGCGCTGGAGGCGGTTGAGCACCGTACCCTCACCCTGCCCCAGAACCTTCTCGCCCCGGACCAGGTGCTGGGAAAGGGCTAGCGCCGACTAGCTCTTGGACCAGACCCGCTTCATGAGCAGGCGGGCCAGCTTGTCCGGATCGTGATGGGTGGTGAACGTGGGGGAGGCCAGGTCGCCTAGGACGTACTTGGTCCGGGAGCCGTTGCTGGTCACCTGGCGGCGGTCGAAGGCGACCCGGTGCACGCCGGCCTCCCGGGCGGTGGGCGAGAGTGGGAGGCTGAGGTTGCTGTTGGCGACCACGTAGTCGAAGAGGCCGTTTCCCACGTAGCGCTCCAGCGCCTCGACGTGGTCGTAGACCGAGTAGCCGCTGGTCTCGCCGGCCTGGGTGGCCACGTTGCAGACGTAGACCTTGATCGCGGGCGTGGAGCGCAGGGCCTCGATCATCCCATCGACAAGGAGGTTGGGAAGCAGGCTGGTGTAGAGGCTGCCGGGGCCGATCACGACCAGCTCCGCGTTCATGATCGCGAGCTGGGCTTCGGGGTTGAGACGGGGATGCTCGGGGACCAGAAAGACCCGCTGGATCGGTGCCTTGCCGGTAGGAACCTTGGACTCGCCCACCAGCACCTCACTTCCGGCGATGGCGCAGAGGGTGACGGACTCCAGGGTGGTGGGGACGATCTGCCCCCGCACCGCCAGCACCCGACCCGACTCCCTCAGCGCGTGCTCGAAGTCGCCGGTGATGTTGGTCATGGCCATGATGAACAGGTTCCCGAAGGAGTGGCCGCTGAGTGACCCCTCCTGGAAGCGGTACTGGAAGAGTTCGGCCATGAGCGGCTCCACGTCGGCCAGGGCGGTGAGGCACTGACGGAAGTCACCCGGGGGCGGGATCTGGTACTCGGATCTCAGCCTTCCCGAGCTGCCCCCGTCGTCGGCGACCGTGACCAGGGCCGTGACGTTGCCGCTGTGACGCTTGATCCCGCGCAGCAGGGTGGAGAGCCCGGTGCCCCCACCCACGGCCACGATCCGCGGACCCTTCTGGAGGCGGCGGAAGTCGTAGAGCCGCTCCACCAGCGCCTTGTCGCCGCCGGGGACGAACGGGCTGAGCAAGGAGCGGGTGAGCTTGTACATGCCCAGGCCGAGGAGCGCTAGCCCGAGCAGCACGAAGATCGTGGCCCTGACCCAGCGGGGCCAGAACTGCAGGGTGAGGTTGTAGGTGAACGCGGGCAGGGAGGCGGTCTGGTAGAAGGCACGCAGGGCGTAGCTGATCCCCAGGCTGATCCCCACGATCGCGACGATGGTCACGCCGAGCCAGCGCTTGACGTGGAGACCGGGAGTCAACCAGCGCGTGACGCCCGAACCTAGCCGTGGCGTTCGCATGACTTGGCCGGATGGTATCACCGGCCCCGGTCAGCGCCCGGCGGGGAATCCGGGCCCTAGGGGCCGGCCCCGAAGGGCGCGCGTATACTGGCCGCCGGTTGCGTTGGGAGGTGGTCCGCCAGAGTTCCAGGAGGGTTGCATTGGCTGCCCACGAACGGACCGTTGGATCAGCCCCGGCCCCGCCTGCTGCAAAGGCTGAGGCCTCCGCCGCTGGCCAGGGACCAGCCTTCGACCAGCAGGAGGCCTGGGTCTTCTTCGAGGGCGAGCCGCGCCGCTACCGCGACGCCCACATCGGGGTGATGACCCATGCCCTCCACTACGGTACCGGCTGTTTTGAGGGGATCCGTGCCTTCTGGAGCGCCCCGCGAGAGCAGCTCTACGTCTTCCGGGCCCGAGACCACTTTCAGCGCCTGCGCCAGTCCGCGTCCATCCTGCGGATGGCCCTGCCCCACTCAGCCGATGAGCTGACCGAGATCACGGTGGACCTGCTCCGGCGCAATCGCTTCCGGACCGACACCTACATCCGGCCCTTGGTGTACAAGGCCTCCGAGGAGATCGGGGTCAGGCTCCACGACCTCGAGGACGGATTCCTCATCTATGCCCAGCCTTTCGGGGAGTACCACGACCGCTCTCGGGGGCTGCGCTGCATGGTGTCCAGCTGGCGGCGGGTCGACGATAACGCTGCGCCGGCCCGGGCCAAGGTAACCGGGGTCTACATCAACTCCGCCCTGGCCAAGACGGAGGCCTTCGACAACGGCGTGGACGAGGCCATCCTGCTGGGCCAGGACGGCCATGTCTGCGAGGGCTCGGCGGATAACCTCTTCATCATCCGCAAGGGGGCCCTGATCACCCCTCCGGTCTCCGACAACATCCTCGAGGGGATCACCAGGGCGACCCTGATCCAGATCTGGACCGAGGAGCTGGGGCTGCCGCTGGTCGAGCGCTCGATCGACCGCACCGAGCTCTATATCGCCGACGAGGTGATCCTCTGCGCGACCGCAGCCCAGGTCTGCCCGGTTGTGGAGATCGACCATCGGCCGGTGGGCGACGGGACGGTCGGTCCGTTCGCACGCCGGCTCGACGAGATCTACTCCAGCCTGGTCCGCGGGGAGATCGAGAAGTACCGGGAGTGGTGTCACCCGGTCTACTGATCGGCGTCCCCACCCGGACCACCGCCTACCGCACCCGGGGGGCGATTCCCTCAAGCTCCCGGCAGGCCCTGGCGCTGGCCGCCCGCAGCTCGGTGGCGGCCCGCGCGTGGCCGGGGACGGACCAGGGCCCCGTGGCGGGCGCGGTCCGGACCACCCGCCCACCCATCTTCTGGACCAGCAGCTCCGGCCCGGGTTCGGCGCGTCCGGTCAGCACCACGCAGGGGAGCCCACGGGCGGAGGCCCGGCGGAGGACCTCGCCGGTGACCTTGCCGTGCAGGCTGGCCTCGTCGAACCGGCCATCGCCGGTGAAGGCCGCGTCGGCCCGCCCGAGCGCCCGGTCGAGCCC
Organism: Candidatus Dormiibacterota bacterium; assembly: GCA_003164475.1. Next base: position 14,843 of record PLTL01000311.1, read on the forward strand.
GGCCACGGCGGCGACCAGGTCCACCCCGCTCTCGAGTCGGGCGCCCATGAAGGCTGCCAGCCCGAAGCCGGTGCCCCCCGCCGCACCCATCCCCGGCCGGTCCCCGAGGCCATGGCGCCCCAGGTCCCGGGAGACAATCTCGGCCAGCCGGGCCAGCCCCTGGTCGAGCCGGCCCACCATGGCGGGGTCGGCACCCTTCTGAGGGCCGAACACGGCCGCGGCTCCGAGCTTCCCCAGCAGCGGGTTGTCGACGTCGCAGGCCGCCACCACCTCCACCCCCTCCCAGCCGGGATCGAACGGGGGAGGCTCGATCCGGTCCAGCTCCAGCAGCCCCAGCCCCCCCGGTGGGACCGGCCGGCCGCCGCGGTCGAGGAGCCGGAATCCGAGGGCCTGGGCCAGCCCGGCGCCGCCGTCGGTCGAGGAGCTGCCTCCGATCCCGACCAGCAGCTGCCGGGGATGCTGGCTGAGGGCGACCTGGAGCAGCTCGCCCAGCCCTCTGGTGCTGGCTCGGCCGGCGCTGGCCGGGCTGGGATATGGAATCAGGACCAGGCCGCAGACTCGGGCCAGTTCCGCCACCGCGACCCCTCGCTCGCCGCGGTCTAACCAGCCCAGACGCGCGAAGACTGGCTCTAGAAGCGGCCCGCTGACGCGGCACTCGACCGTGGTGCCGCCTCGAGCGGCCACCAGGGTCTCCAGGAAGCCGTCGCCGCCATCGGAGAGCGGGACCTCCTCGCGACCCGCCGCCGGCCACACATCGGCCACGCCCTTCGAGATGGCCCGGCAGGCGTCCACCGCGGCCAGAGTGCCCTTGAAGGCGTTGGAGGCGATTGTGACGTGGGCGTACCTGGGGCGGTCGCTGATCTCCACCACAATCTACTGTTTAGCTGATCCCGACCGGACTGGGTCGGGGCGAGCGCCCCGCCCGGGGCAATTCAGGAGCGTGTACCATGGGCGGCCCGAACCTTCCTCGACGTCCCGAGTAAGCCATGCCACGACAACGAGCCCACTCCGGCTGGCCCTCGACGGGCCGGATCCGGCGTCTGATCGGTCGGATCGGTCGCTGGCAGCTCCTCAGTGTGCGGCGTCGGATCCTGGTGGCCATGCTCGCCGTCTCGGTCATCCCGCTGGCCATCTTCAGCCTGGCCGGTCTGGCGGCCCTCTCCGGTCTCAACAGCGGCGCTCTGAAGACCGCCAACTCCAAGCTGGAGGCCAGTCAGGACGCCCACCTGCAGGATCTGGTCCACAGCAAGGCCCTGGTGATCAACGACGAACTGGAATCGGTCCAGGACGAGGTCGCGCTGCTCAGCCAGGCCACCGGCGCGGTGCTGGCCCAGCCCCCAGCCCGGAGCCCGGCAGCCAGTGAGTCGGCTGGGATCTCGATCTACGGTCCTGGCGCCGAAGCCAGCCAGCCGGGCTCCCAGGTCCTCGCCCTGAGGTCGCTGGGGAGCCAGTTGGCGCTGGTCTTCGACCTCCACCCCGAGGTGGCTGACGTCTGGGTCCAGCTGCCCGACAGCGGCCTGATAGCGGTGGCTCCCTCCTCGGCCATCGCCAGCGCCCAGGAGGCCACCGTCAGCCAGCTCTCGCCCCCGGCCAGTGCCTACCAGGCTGCCGTGAAGCGGCAGACATCGGCCCTCGACAGCCCCCGCTGGCGCCACCTGCTCCCCCAGTCGGCCCAGGCGGTCGTGTGGACGCCGGTCTATGAGAACGAGGCCTCCGGCGGGCCGACGGTGACGGTGGCCACCGAGACCGTCTCCAGCAACGGGACCCCGTTCTGGGTGGGCGCCAACATCACGGTCAAGAACCTGGTCGCCACCTTTCTGGCCGGGGCTCCCGGCCACTCTGAGGGAGGCTACAGCTTCCTGCTCAGCAGTGACGGGGTGGTCCTCAGTCACTCGCCAGGCGCCGCTGCGGACCTCGGCCTGGGCCCCAAGCAGAAACAGGCCGCCGCGGTGAACCTGGTGTCGCAGAACAGCCCCTGGCTGTCGGTGGGGAACGAGATGCGGCTGGGGCTGGCGGGAGAGCAGACCATCAACCTCGCCGGGGAGCCGGTTGCGGTCTTCTACAGCCCCCTGCCGGCCAGCCAGTGGAGCCTGGGTGTCGGAGTCCCGGTCTCCGGAATCGACGGCAGCGTGGTCGGCTTCTCGCAGACCATCACCCGCGGCCTGGTCGGGGTGACCGCCCTGCTGCTCCCGGTCCTGGTAGCACTGGCCTTCCTGGCGGTAGTCATCACCAATATCCTCAGCCGCCGGCTCATCAATCCACTTTCCGACCTCACCGGGGCCTCGCGCCGGATCGCCGCCGGCGACCTGGAGACCCCGGTGTCGGTGACCCCGGGGCCCGGCGACGAGATCGGAGCCCTGCAGATGGCCCTCGAGAGAATGCGGACGCGGCTCTCCCGGCAGCGTGAGCTGATCGATGCCGCCCACCACCACCTGGAGCAGCGGGTCGAGGAGCGGACCTCCGAGCTCCGGCAGCGCAACGAAGAGCTGGCGACACTCAACTCGGTCAGCGCCGACCTGAGCCGGTCGCTGGTGCTCTCTGACGTCGCGACTGCGGCGGCCGACCGGCTTCGCCAGCTCTGGGACGTGCAGGAGGTCTCGGTCTATCTCCTGGATGGCACCGCTCCGAACGGCATCCGCCTGGTGGGCCGAGCCGCGGATGGCGACGACTCCCTGCATGGGAGTGCAGAACTGGCGCTGGCGCTGCAGGATCTCGGCCAGACCCCGGCCACGGCGGTTCAGCTCGGCGATCTGGTGGTGGTCCCGCTGCTGGTCACCGGCACCAGTGTGGGCTACCTGGTCCTGCGTCAGGGCGGGGTCCCCGGGGAGCGCCAGGTCGAGATGCTGGAGGTCGTCGGAGGCCAGCTGGCGCTGGCCCTGCGCAACGCCCAGCTCTTCGCCGACACCCAGGAGATGGCCACCCTGAACGAGCGCAACCGGATCGCCCGAGAGATCCATGACACTCTGGCCCAGGGACTGACGGGGATCGTGGTCCAGCTCCAGGCCGCTGAGGCCTGGCTCCTCCGGGAGCCGGAGCGAGCCCGGCAAGCCGTGACCCAGGCCACCGACCTCGCCCGCTCCAGCCTGCAGGAGGCCCGCCGCTCGGTCTGGGATCTCCGGCCCCAGGCCCTTCAGAGAACCGATCTGCTGGCCGCCATCCGGGAGGAGCTGGACCGGGTCCAAAGGCGGTCCTCGGTCACCGGCACCCTGGAGGTGCGGGGCCGGCTCCCGACCATCTCGTCGCCGGCCGAGGTGGCGGCCTTCAGGGTGGTGCAGGAAGCGGTCGCCAACGCCCTCCAACACGGTCGGCCGAGCAACATAAGGGTGACCGCCAGCAGCGACGGCTCCGACCTGTGCCTGGAGGTACGGGACGACGGGACCGGATTCGATCAGTCGGCCCCATCTCGCCCGGGTGCCTTCGGCATCACTTCGATGGGGGAACGGGCCGCCGCCTGCGGGGGGAGCCTGGAGGTCGTGAGCCGACCCGGAGAGGGCACCCGAGTAATCCTCACGCTCCCTGCTGAGGCACCGGCTCCGACCGGGGCACTGGGATGATCCGGGTCCTGGTGGCCGACGACCACCCGGTGGTCCGGGAGGGCATCTGCGCCATGCTGGAGGCGGAAGTCGACCTGGAGGTGGTGGGTGACGTCGCCGACGGGGAGGCTGCAGTCGAGCTGGCGATGGCCACTAGGCCCGACGTGGTCCTCATGGACGTGCAGATGCGCGGCATGGACGGCATCGCGGCGCTCAGGCTGCTCCGTGACCGGCTGCCCTCCGCCAAGGTGGTGATCCTGACCACCTTTGGCCACGAGAACTACCTGAACCTCAGTTCTCGAGCGGGAGCCAGCGGCTACCTGCTCAAGGACGTCAGCCGGGACCAGCTCACCGACACCATCCGCCGGGTGGCGGCCGGTGAGTCGATGATGGAGTCCGGCTCGGAGTCTGACCCGATCAGTCCCCGAGAGCTCGAGGTCCTGGAGTGCATGGCCCGGGAGATGTCCAATCAGGAGATCGCCGTGGCCCTCTGCATCAGCGAGAACACTGTCAAGACCCACGTCAGCCACCTCTTCGGCAAGCTCGGAGCCAGCGATCGTGCGGGAGCGGTCCTGAGGGGCTGGCGACAGGGCCTGATCTCCAGCTCAGAGGCAGGCAAGACCGCAAATCACCCCCATGAGGGATGACACGCGCTTAGACTAGCGCCTAACATGCCCGGAACCCTTGGGGCAGACGTGGTGTGGCGGACAGCCCGACAGCACGTCCGAGTTCCGGAACGTGGTAATGGAGGTTCAAGACAACAGTGAGAAGGATTTCGACTCTCCCGCTCTGGCGAACGGCGGGGCTGGCCAGCTTGGTCGTCCTCTCCGTGGTGGGTCTGGGCTCCGGGGCTCTGACCGCCAATGCCGCCACGTCCACCTCTTCGAGCAAGATCGTGACCTGGGCCGAGGCCCCTAACTCCGGCCCCAACTACATCTCGCCGGTCACGGGAGCCACCTACTTCACCACCAGCAACCTCTCCCAGTTCTCGGAGATCATCTACAGGCCTCTCTACTGGTTCGGGGATAACGGCAAGCCGGTCCTGAATGCGAGCCTGAGCCTGGCCGCAGCTCCGGTGTACAGCAACGACAACAAGACCGTCACCATCAACATGAAGCACTGGGTCTGGTCCGACGGCCAGCCGATCACGGCCCGGGATGTCGTCTTCTGGATGAACGTCCTCAAGGCGTCGGTCAGTCCCGCGGCCAGCAACATCGGCAACTCCAATGCACCTGGGCCCAGCTGGGGGGCCTACGTGCCGGGCCTGTTCCCGGACAACGTCGTGAGCTACAGCGTCACCGGTACCTACACCGTGGTGATGCAGCTCAACGCGTCCTACAACCCGACCTGGTTCACCTACAACGAGCTCAGCCAGATCACCCCCATCCCGCAGCACTCTTGGGACCGGACCTCGGCCAGCAGCCCGATTGGCAACTACGACGAGACCGTGCCCGGGACGGCCACCACTGGCGCGCTGGCGGTGGCCCAGTACATCAACTCCGAGTCCCAGAACACCACCACCTACGCCACCAACCCGATGTGGCAGGTGGTGAGCGGTCCCTTCAAGATCTCCCAGTACAACATCTCCGGCTATGTCAAGTTGGTCCCCAACACCCGCTACTCGGGTCCGGTCAAGCCCGACATCAAGGCCTTCGAGGAGATGCCCTTCACCAGCCCCGAGTCTGAGTTCAACGAGCTCAAGGCGGGAGACCTGACGATCGGCTACCTGCCCCAGGAGGACTACGCGCAGCTGAAGACCCTGGAGCGCAGCGGCTACAAGGCCAACTACTGGGACATCTACTCGACCAACTACATGCCCTACGACTTCAGCAACGCTCAGGCGGGTCCGCTGTTCAAGCAGCTCTACATCCGCCAGGCGATCCAGTCCTTGGTGGACCAGAAGCAGATCATCAAGGACTACTACGCGGGCGGGACTGGCAAGGTCAACAACGGGCCGGTACCGAACACCTCGGACAACCCCTTCCTCACCAAGTTCGAGGCCAACCAGAACGGCGTCTACCCCTACGACCCGGCCAAGGCAGCCTCGCTGCTCAAGGACAACGGGTGGACGGTCGTCAAGGGCGGCGCCAGCTACTGCTCCAAGCCCGGCACCGGCTCGGGTGAGTGCGGCGCAGGGATCACCCAGGGAGAGAAGCTCCAGTTCACCTTCCTCTACGCCTCCCTCGGTCCCGTCTTCACCGATGAGATGACCACCCTGGTTTCCGGTTGGAAGCAGCAGGCTGGCATCGAGGCCACCGTGAGGACCCCGGAGACCTTCGCCGACGTGGTCACCAACGCCTACACTCCCGGCAACGCTTGGGAGCTGGACAACTGGGGGGCTGGCTGGATCTATGCTCCGGACTACCTGCCCACCGGCGAAGAGCTCTGGGAGTACGGGGCCAGCTCCAACAGTGGCAACTACGACAGCGCGGAGGCCAACGCTCTGATCAAGGCCACCACCACGGCACCGAACCCGGTGGCGGAGATCAAGGCGATCGACAAGTATGAGAACTACCTGGCGGAGCAGCTTCCGGTGCTCTGGATGCCGAACGCGCCCCAGGCCCTGACCCTCTACAGCCGCAAGCTGGCCGGTCTCGTGCCCCAGGGAATCTTCGATGAGCTCTATCCCGAGGTATACCGAATCTCCTAAGCGGCAGCTCGACGGGAACGACGCGGGGCCCGGCGTCAGCTGGGCCCCGCTTGCCAACTGAATCGGCCGGCGGTAGGATCGATGACGTTAGGGTGAACTGAGATGATCGGCTACCTCATCCGGCGGGTCCTTCAGGCGCTGGTGGTGATCATCGGCGTGACGATCATCACCTTCATCCTTCTCCACATGCTGCCCGGCAACCCGGTCCGGGCCATTCTGGGCCCGAGGGCCAGCAAGGCCGATGTCGCCTCGCTGACCCGGCAGTTGGGCCTCAACAAGCCACTGCCGGTGCAGTACCTGCTCTGGCTCTGGAACCTCGCCCACTTCAACCTGGGGTTCTCCTACCGGCAGACGGCGACGGTCTCCTCGCTGCTGGCGGCGCGGATCCCGAACTCGCTGCTGCTGGTCGGCAGCTCGCTGGTGCTGGCGCTGGTGCTGGCCATCCCCTTGGGGATGTTCCAGGCGGTCCGGCGCAACAGGCCGGACGACTACACCCTGACCGGGCTGGCCTTCATCTTCTACTCCATGCCCACCTTCTGGCTCGGCATCATCCTGATCATCATCTTCAGCGCCACCCTGGGCTGGCTTCCTCCGGAGGCCCCCCAGGCCTCGGCGAGCCTGTTCTCACAGCTCAACGCGCTGATTCTGCCGGTGGCGACCCTGACCCTGGTGACCTTGGCCCTGTTCAGCAGGTACATGCGGAGCTCGATGCTGGACAACCTGGTTCAGGACTATGTGCGGACCGCCAAGTCCAAGGGTGTCTCCAATCGACGGGTCCTCTTCAGGCACGTCTTGCGCAACGCCCTGATCCCGGTGTTGACCCTGGTCGGCCTGAGCATCCCGGGGGTCGTCGCCGGGGCGGTGGTGACCGAGACCGTCTTCAACTACCCGGGCATGGGGTACCTCTTCTTCCTCTCCGCCCAGAATGACGACTTCCCGGTTCTCCTCGGCGTGACCCTGGTGATTGCGATTGCCACCGTCCTGGGATCGCTGGTGGCCGACATCCTCTACGCGGTCGCTGACCCGAGGATTCGCTATGTCTGAGCTGGTCTGGGCAACGGGCCCGGCACATCCCCGGAGCTTCATCTGAGATGAGCGTGGGATTCGGCGCGGGGCTCGACGCCACGCCAGACGACCTCCCGGTCACCACTCCCGAGGGGGGCGAGGCCTACCAGGGCGCCAGCATCTGGCGGATGACCCTGGCGGTCTTCATGGAGAACAAGCTGGCCATCATCGGGCTGGGGCTGATCGTCTTCTTCGTTCTCTTCTCGTTTGTGGGGCCTCTGCTCTACCACACCCAGCAGGCGTTTACCAACCCCAACATCAAGGATCAGGGACCCAGTCTGGCCCACCTTCTGGGCACCGATGACACCGGGTTCGACAATCTCGGCCGACTGATGCTAGGTGGTCAGACCTCGCTGGAGGTGGGGCTGGCGGCCGCAATCCTGGGGGTGTGTATCGGTGTCATCTGGGGGGCCGCTGCAGGACTCGCCGGTGGCCTCATCGATGCGGTGATGATGAGAATCGTCGACTCCCTGCTGGCGATCCCCTTCCTGCTGCTGCTGATCCTCCTGGGGACGATTTTCTCGGTCTCCGTCCCCGAGATAATCATCGCCATCGCCTTCGTGTCCTGGCTGGGCCCGGCCCGTCTGGTACGCGGAGAGACGCTGACCCTCCGGACCCGGGAGTTTGTGCAGGCCGTGCGGGTCATGGGGGGCAGCCAGCGACGGGTGCTCCTCCGTCACATCATCCCCAACTCCATCGGAGTGATCGTGGTGAACGTGACCTTCCAGGTGGCGGACGCCATCGTCGCGGTGGCCACCCTCAGCTTCCTCGGGTTCGGGATTGCGCCGCCGGCCACCAACTGGGGCCTTCAGCTCTCCAACGGGATCGCCTATGTCTACGCGGGTTACTGGTGGCTGATCTACCCGGCCGGGATATGCATCGTGCTCATCGTCATGGCCTTCAACTTCGTCGGGGACGCCCTCCGGGACGCCCTCGAGGTCCGGCTCCAGCGGCGCTAGGACCGAGCGGCGCTTGGCCCCCGGAGGGAAGCGGCCCGCCGAGGCCTTCGGCGACGGACCCCCAGCTCACTGAGCGGGGGTTCAGCGGGACCGGGGATGCCGTTGCCCCAGGGGCAAGGGGTCCGGATCTGGGTCCGGGTGGCTGGGACAGCCAAGAATCACCCCAGCGGGGGATGGTGGGAGATCGCCACCGGCCCTAAGATGACAGCAACCGTGCGGGCACAGGTGGAGCGGTGGCTAGCCGCCCAACATGTCCGAGTTTGGACCGCGGCAATGGAGGTTCAAGACAATAGTGAGAAAGATTTCCGCATTCCCGCTCTGGCGAACGGCGGGGCTGGCCGCCCTGGTCACGCTCTCAGTCGTGGGTCTGAGCTCGGGGGCCCTGACCGCCAGCGCCTCCTCCTCCTCCGGCTCCTCGAGCAAGATCGTGACCTGGGCCGAGGC
>PLTL01000109.1 GCA_003164475.1 Candidatus Dormiibacterota bacterium
CTGGCTGGGCGGGGAGTGGGAATGAGAGGAGAACGCGGAAACGAGCGAGGGAAAAGATACCCCCGCAAACGGAGGTTCATGTGAACCATGAGTGAGGCAGCGGTGAATGAGGCAGTGCCAAGGCACGTCCCGCGCTTGCGACTTCAGCCAGGCGAGGCTTAGAGACTGGTTGACGAGCAGGATGCTAATGGTCGGAAAACCTCCGGTCCTGCCGTGATTGGCAGCTGGTTCCGCGACGGTGAGTGGACAGACTGACCTCGAACACGCGATGGTCATCGGGTCAGTTACGTTCGGCGAGGCAAGTCTCCGTGTTTCGGTCGCTTGAGAGCGTAGAGGAAGTAGAAGGGCTGCATCCGAACCTGAGCCCGAGCATCTGTGAAGTCACGTAGGACCTGAAGAACAGGAGCCGTCACTGACAGCCCGCCACCTATGAGTTCTGCGATCGTGGCGTGTCCGGCGACCCCGCCAGCAAGGATCATGAGTCCAGGAAGGGCGCTGTTAGCTGTGCCGGTCAGGCCGGCCGCGAGGGTGAGAAGGGAGTGGTTGCTCCGGACCGACTCCTCAATGGCAGCGAGTGCCGGGAGCACCGTCTCTACCCATGCGGCACTCACCTCGTCTTGGAAGTCCGAGGCCCAGGCATCACCAGCGAAATCCTTGGAAACGGTGACCATTGCGGCTCTGAAACGAAGTAACGCAGGCGACAGATCGTTACGGATGTCGAGAATCTCGTCCACCGTGGCGTTGGGGAAAGTCGGCAGACGACTTAAGAGGGAGGCAGCAGTCATGGCCTCAGTCGCGCGCCCGGCAGGTCCAGCTGCTGGAGTGAAGACGCCGGCTCTGATTGCGGCGTCGGTCAACTCCGCCGTCGGTTGATCGAAGACTAGGTATCCTTGACCTGAAGAGAGATGTCGGGATAGACTGCGGACAAAGCCTTTCGCGAGTCGCTGGGCGTTCGGCATGCTGGGCTTCTGCCCGAGTTCCACAAGCCTCGCGGAGATGACGGCTTCCGCGAGAAGGTCGATCTCGTCCGCGGGCGCGATTTCGTCGATGTCCACGATGCCTGACGCCCTCGCCCTGGCGAGTTGGTCGATCCCAATCTGCTGCCCCAACTGGCGGACGGTCCTAGCGAGCTCCTCCTGCATCGGGGCGAAGTCACGGACTAGCCGCCTGAGGATGGCTGGATCGCGTCGAGATCGCAAGGCGGTCTCAAGACGGCGGAGTCCGAGTTCGAAAGCTATCGGATCCCCGGTAGACTGCAGCGTTGGCGCTACCCTACGAATCAGCTCAAGCAAGCGCAATGGTGCGAAGCGCTCAAGTGCCTCGACACGAAGGAGCATTGCGGTCCGAGGGCTAACGATGCTGACCCGATCGCCGTAGAGGAGTGAGGCCTTTACCAGGCCAAGTTCGCTGGCGAGCGTCATCGAAGCGTGGGGGTCGGGCGGATACGACGCAGCCACCATTTCGAACGAGAGGGCGGACGGCGCCGTGCCTATGCCCGCAGCGTGCCGACTCTTGTCTTGGCGCATGCGCTTCCTCCTCCTACTCGTCGGAGTGGGCCTACTAACCCGCTTTGCAGACACGGTTATAAGGCCGAGCACACAGCGGTGTGGTCGGATTCGTAGGCGGTCGGACTGCGGCTGCCGAGCATCGAGTCACGACGCTCCTGGTTGTAGAAGACCTCGATGCACTCGAAGATGGCGCGCCTCGCCGCGGCCCGGGTGGGCCAGCTGTGGCGGCAGAAGAGGTCGAGGTTGAGGGGCGAGAAGAAGCTCTCCGTCACGGCGTTGTCCCAGCAGTTGGCCGGTCGGCTGAGGCTGGACCGGATGCGGTGGCTCGCCAGGACCCTGGTGTAGGTCTTTCCGCACATCATGGTGGTCCCCCTTGCCGGGTCAGGCCACAGGGAGTCAGAGTACATCGAACTGCATGTGGTCGCGCAGGGGCTAGCAGCCACGGGCGGACCAATTAGTTGCCGGGGTACTTGCTTTCAAAGACGCTACGGTAATCAAGATCCTGGCAGATACACAGTCCCCGGGGGTCCTTCCCTGCTCGTTGTGTGACGAAAGCGGCCTGAACCGCCCTCATCAAGTCGACGCGCGTGACCAACGTACCTTCCCATCTCAACCCTGCACTCTTGGCTACGAGCCTCGCGGCTAACAGAACTCCAGCCAGCACCGACTGGTGCGCCAGAGGGACATGGACGTCGCCGCGAGGCTTGCCCTGTCGCCCAAGGGGCAGGAGCGCGCCACCGCAGACTCCCTCCACGTACAGCTTTCGGATTTCCACACCTGAAAACTGCATAGCGTCCGCAACGCTAACGCCGAGCCGCTCGGCGATCAACCCCAACATCTGGTCTGGCACCGGTACCTGCTGGTATAGCAAGCTCCGCACTTGCATGATCTGTTCGGGTATCCCCAGAGCCTGAGCGTACAGCTGATCCTCGCTGGGGGTCACGCCCGTTGGAAGATAGAGGCAGGCAAGACATGCGCCATCCCCGCCGAAGTCGTGATCTGACACGCCAAGGTCGCCTGGTTGCGTCCAAGCATTCGCGACCCATGGAGGAAGAGCTGCCTGGACTTGTCGGCGGTCTCGGGCGCTGTCAACCGCCACTAGCGTGGGAAGACGGTATTCGCCCAGCATCTCGGCGAACTCGGCAAATCTCTGCCTATGGACGTTCACCGCTAGCCGTGGTCCAACTTCACGGGCTGCAAGGTCGACCTTGGCGCTGGCGTCATCGGCGCGGTTCGCCAGCACGTAGCGCTGAAGGTTCCCGAGATCGACTTCCTCAGAGTCAACTAGATGAATGCGTCCAGTGACATGTGCACGAGAGAGAGCCCACAGCGCTGCGTTGCCCACAGCGCCGACTCCAATCAGGGCAAACTCTCCGAGACCCACATTCGTTATTGGCGGTGGCTCGATGCCTGGGAAAGGCAGGGCAGAGAGGCGGAGATTGACGTCCAACTCCGGCTGATCCAAAAATGCGGCGCGAAAGACGTCGGCCATCGCTAGGCATGCAGCTACCCCTGGACCGAATGGATTCTGCGATGGCCCAAGCCTCAGCGAGCTCTTGGCGGACACCGTGCCACACCACTGGTCGGAGCCTGCGAATATGGTAGTCGCGGCGGGAGCGTTCCCAGGGCCGACTCGGACACCGAGTGTAGGGGTGGCGGAGTCGAGTGTGATCGCGGGGTTGATGGCGCGAGCTAGTTCGGCAAGGTCGCGCGCAAGGCCATCAGCACCGATGCCGGGCTGCAGGGAGATGGATGGGTAGAGTCGCGCGGCGATCCGAACGAGGAGGTCGAGAAGCATGCGCCCCTCACTGGAGGCCGCTGCTGCCTTCGAGAAGCCAATGCCCAGTGTGTGCTCGCCGAGACGAGTGATCATCGCGTTCTCGTCATAGCCTGCGATGACCTGTGACACGGCAACTGCGCCCCTTTGGTAGTAATCGGCGAACGCCATCTAAGCCACGACTTCGAGTAGCCGTTTGGCACGATCGAGACCAACGATTCGCCAACCATCACGATGCAGACGGTATAAGACCGTCCCCGTGCACATGACTCCGTGCTGTGCAAAGTCAGGGACGACGAGAGATAGTCCGCCAAGTGTGGTCACTATGGGATACGTATCGTCAGTAACTGAGTGGTAGGCCTCTCCCGGGTGCGTGTGGACTTGGATGCCGAGCGTTTGTCTGTTTTGGTAGAGCCACATATTCATCCCATGCAGCTGCTCCGCGTCCACTCGGACGTGGAGTCCTTCAGTGCTCCTGAACGACCGTTGTGCTGGGACGTACACGTGCTGAACGTCGAAGGTGTCTCCTTCCATGTTGCCCGTCCACAAGACGAAACACTCGTAACCAGAGCTACCGGCCTTGCGCAGCGCATCCTCTGTGGTGGCCACCAAACTCTGAGAAACACGGAAGACGCGCGTGCCCTCGAGCGTCATGGGGGAGGTTCCGCTTGGAAGCCGGTAATCTGAGGGACCAGTTGCACCTGTACGCTGTAAGCCCGTATGGGCTCTATGCCATAGCGGTCGATGACCTCGAGGATCCGGACAAGCCGCCCTGCTCCACTGGTGCGATGGAGTTCCCATGCGTCCCCGCTGTGGGCTGGGTGCCGATGGTATTCCCTGACGCCGGCAAGACAAAGGAAGGGGACCTCGTCTGGCGAGTACCACTGCATGTAGGGCTGCAGGAGCTTCGGTTTGGGCATGCCCGGAGGGACCTGGATGACGATCTGTTGGGAGGCAGCGACATCCCGGTCAAGACGCGTCGGCAACTCGCTGGCGAGGTATGGAATGGAAGTGAACGGGTTGACGAGGCGAACCGAAGGGGGCTCGGCATCGTAGTTCGTGTAATCGAAGGCTACGCCGAGGACGAGCGATGGGGGGGTCAGCTGCGACGCAGCCATGAGAACCTCGACCCGCGGGAATTCTGCGCTGAGCAAGAACCAGCCCCGGCGGCGGTAGTCGGCCTCTAGCGACCGAAACTCGTCGAGTTCCCGGTCAAACTTGCTCCGCGACACACGGGCGTCCACGTACTGGTCAAGGTCAGCCACCGATCCCTGCCCGGAGGTTGAGAAAGAGCGTCTGGCCAGCGAAGTCGCGCACCGGGCGGCCGACCTCGACGGGTTGGCCTTCGGCGTTCCGAAGCTCCCAGTTGTCCGGCGGCTGGCCCTGGTTGCCGGTCTGCTCCAGTGCCTTGGGAATGAGGCTCCCCACGGGGGCCTCGGTATCCCCAACGACGTGGGTGGGCTGCCCGTTGACGACGATGGTGATGGTGATCTTCTCGGCCATACCCGTATGCTAGCATAGTTCACTGGAGAAAGTGAAGCATATGGATCACGGAAGGGGTCCGTCCCGCTGGAGGGGCGGTCGCGGGTCGATCGCGGGGCGAGTGCTGTCGCCCGGCTGTCGTATTCTTAGCCGCGGCATGGCAGTGAACTTCCCGCCGGTTCGGGCGATCAGGCCTCCGACCGCGGGTGTCTGGTCGAATTGGCACGTCGCAGAGACCTCTCGGAAAGACGTCGCGCCACCGACCTCGCCAAAAGCACCGATCATGTACATGGTCGACCTGACCGGGGTGCAGCCGACCGTCGACGTACTGGAGGCTTATCTGCTTCCCCTGGCGCAGGACATGAAGCTTGGGCGCTATGGCCAGAGCAGCCTGGTGGTCTCCACGCAGAGCCCAAGTGTGAGCCGCTTCGTCGAGCTGCTGGCCAGCCACTACGATCTGCCGATCTACTTGGCGCAGTCCACCTCGCCGATGGAGTTGTCGTCCGCTCACCCGGCCGGTCAGTTGACTGCGACGGAGGAGGAGACCCTGAACGCGGTCATGGCACAGGGTGGACGCGTGAGCGCAGGCGAATTGGCTCGCCAAATGGAGCCTCCTCTCCGGCATACCGCCGCCCTGAATCGCCTCGTAAGCCTCGCTGCTCGAGGTTACCTCCACCGCGAGACGCTTCCAGGGAGGACGCCCGACCTGTTCATCGACCCGCGGGTGCCGGCGCTAGAGGAGTCGGTCAAGAACGTGCTTGCTGCGGCAAAGGCCAGTCTTTCTGCCAAGGACTACGAGAGGACCGAACGGCTGCTCCGCCGAACGCTTGAGGCTGCCTCGACGCCCGAGCCTGAGTCCTACTAGCGTCGCTCCAGCAAGACGTCGTTGCCACGAAGGCTCCGGCATCGGCGGTCGTTCCGCCGGACCCGCTGGAACTCGTACGACGCGCAGGCGCTCTTCGCGGCGTCGGCGCTATGAACTAGCCATTCCAGTCGATCGCAGCCATGGGCACGGGCAATCTGTTGGGCGCAGTCCAGCAGCCGGACGATGACTACTGTTCGGGTCGCTGGGGCGAGATCAGTGGTCGCTCCAACGTTGACTACGCGTATCAGTTGATCGTCCAAGTGGTAGAGGAGGGCGCCGACCGCAACGCGCACCTCCGATGGCCAAGCCTCTCGGAAAAGGTAGAGGATCCTGCCCTTCTGCTCACCCCTATCGGCGCGCCGGAGGGCGATCGCCCTCGTCAGAGGTTCCGGCCAAAGATCTTGATCTGGGTGACCGCACAAGCTCGAGGATTGGATGAGGTAGTCTCCGAGGATGCGGAGACTGACGTCAATTCGGGTCGTGCCGTCCCCAGCCTTGCGGATCCGGAGTTCGCCCGAACTCATCTCGCCTCACAGCAGCAGCAATGCCTTTTCATCCGAAACAAATGTACGCCGAGCTGCGCACACGCCGCAACCTGACCGGCCGCCCGGCGGGCACAGATTAGTCACGGGTCACAGAGGACGGCGGAAACTGGGTGGGCAGAACGCGGCTATCCTCGCATACGCGCCGCACACGCATCATCACCGTAGCTATAACTAATCGCGCGGGGCACCACCACGGAGCCCCGCGAGTTCCTTCGCCAGCTGGCCGAGCCGCGCCCGCGTGGTGAGTGCGCCCAGCCACCGCGACGGGATGGCCGAGAGGCCGTCCCGCGCCCCCAGGAGGCCGCCAGCGACGGCCCCGGTGGTGTCGGCGTCGCCGC